>MHYW01000121.1:1242-6108 GCA_001828545.1 Planctomycetes bacterium RIFCSPHIGHO2_12_FULL_52_36 | reverse complement strand
CCTCAGAAAAGAGGGTGCCCATAGGCCCTGAGAGTGCAAAGAACCTGGGCTATGACCCGCAGGAGATTGACGCCCTGCCGCCTTCTGTTACAGAGTCCTTTGCAGGCGTGGGGTACCCTTTGGGTTTGGGGACAATACATGCAGGGGAGGGGGTTCTGGATGTTGGCTCTGGGGCCGGACTGGATGCCTTCCTTGTATCAAGACGGGTAGGCCCAAGGGGGAGGGTGATAGGCGTAGACATGACCCCAGAGATGGTGGAGAAGGCGGAGGCCAACAAGCAAAGGCTTGGCATTACCAATGTAGAATTCCGCGAAGGAACGGCGGAAAGCCTCCCCCTGAAAAACGACTCCGTAGACCTTGTCATTTTTAACGGCCTGGTGAACCTCTCGCCCCAAAAGGCCCAGGTGCTGGCAGAGATTTACAGGGTCTTGAGACCTGGGGGGCGCATCTATGCGGCAGACATCATACTGGAAGAGGGCGTAGACCAGGCCACGGTAGAGAAACTCGGCCAGTGGTCCAACTGAATCAGCGGCGCCATACCAGGGAGGGCCTTCCTGGAACTCTTAGAGAAGACAGGCTTTGTGGACGTAAAGATGGTAGGCAAGACGGGCTACCGTACCTCGCAATACACCACAGGTGCCACATTCACGGCAAGGAAACCTGCCAAAATGTAGCCGCAACCTTCAGGTTGCGTAATCACGCAGGCTGAAGCCTGCGGCTACTATATCCCAAGAAACATAACCGCCAGCCCCGTAAGGGCTATTACCCCCCCTGCCATGACGTGAGACCACTTCTCCAGACTGCGTTGCGGAAGGAGGCTTAGCCCCATGAAGGCCAGCATACTCTGGGCCACCACCATAAAGACGGTGGTTACAGAAAAGGCCGTGGTAGTCAACCATATCCCGCTCCAGCCGTGCTGGACCGCCAGGAACATTAACGGTATAAGGGGTTCGCATGGGCCAAAGACAAAGATGGCCATGAGGGTCCAGAAGGTAATTATCTCCCCCTTGTGGAAATGGAGATGATGGTCTCTTACGTGCTTTAGCCCCCAGAGGGCATAGGCTACGCCGAAACCGATAAGGAGGAAACCCGCCACGTTCTCCCTGAACGATTCTACGCCTTCCATATGGACCAGCCCCATGCCCAGTACAATGCCCAGTACCCCCAGGACAAAACTGGAACCCACGTGGCCAAGCCCTGCCAGGAAACTCACGACCAGCAGCTTCTTCCTTGACCACCCCTGTGCCTGGGCCAGGGAGGCAAAGGGTAACCAGTGGTCAGGGGCCAGGGAGTGCACCAGCCCAACGCCGATTGCCGATAATATCAGGGCCTCCATAGCACAAAATTATAAATAATGCTACTAAGAAATGCAAACTAAATGTGAACCTGCCAGGAAATTTAGCTTTGAAAAAAATAATACTCTATGGTATAAGACCTTTACAAAAGTCGCTTTAACAGTTCCTGTCATTCTGGCCCAGGACGAAGTGAAGGGGAAGAATCCCATGTCTTGGTTGAGGTCCTTCTACGCCTCAGGCGGATCAGAATGACATCTTGAGTATTTTGCAGAGGTCTCGGTATAACATTAGTCACCCAGTTTTAGCATGGGTAACTTTGGTTCTTCATTGAAAGAGGAGAGAGAGTGAAAGTCAAAAACTGCATGACAAAAAAACCTTCGGTCCTGAGGCCAGAGGATGGGGTTAAAACGGCGGCCTCTTTATTTATCAGTAAAAAGATTGGGGCGGCACCAGTAGTGGACAATAAGGGGGCTGTGGTGGGCATTATCTCCATGATAGATATCCTTAACACCTTTAGTCCGGATTTCCTGCCTCTCCTGAGCAGTGTGAGTTTTATCAAAGACTATGGGGCCCTGGATATTAAGATAAAGGACGTAAAGGAGCTGGAGAAGACAAAGATAGGCGATATAATGACGAAAAACGTTATTTCAGTAAACGAGGATAGTGACGTACTAGTAGCCATCGCCCAGATGCGGAAAAATGGCTTCAGGCACCTCCCCGTAGTCAAAGGTGATAAATTGATAGGCATCATCTCCCAGACAGACGTTTGCAGGAGATTCTTAGAGGTTTGGGAAGGTCAGTTAAAGGGTGAAAATTCGTAGTCATGTCCTTCCCGAATTTTTATTAGTAATCCTTCTATTCCTTACCAGCCCACTTTTGGGAGAGATGGAGGTATACTTCTCTCCTGAGACGGACATTCTCCATCTCTTCCGCCAGCAAATAAATCTTACAAAGACAAGTCTGTATGCGGCCATCTCCTCCATAGATTCAGGGGAACTGGTCCAGGCACTCCTCGAGGCCAAGGACAGGGGGGTAAGGGTGCAGTTGGTACTGGACGAGGAGTATACACTAGCGGACCCCGCACAAGCGAAATTCCTGGTAGGAAGGGGACTGGACATCAGGCTTCTCGGTGGAGAGGCAGGGGGCCACATGAACAACAATTTTGCCATATTTGACGGGAGGGAACTCCTCACCGGTTCTTACAACTGGACGGAGAGGTCACAGAGGTTTAACCTTGAGAGTGTGCTCCTCGCAAAAGAACCTGCCGTGGTGGCGGCCTATATACAGGAGTTTGAACGCCTCATTGGACAATCGGTGGAGGTGACAGGCCCGTCCCCAACGGAGACAAAAAGGGTCCTGCCACCACTCCCAAAAGAGCTAGCAGGTAAAGAATTCCTGAGTATCTCTTTCCATGAGATGGAAAGGATGTTTGGGAGAGAGAGTCAGCTGGGCAGTACTGAAAAGAAGAGGGCCTGGGAGGACTACCAGGGTAAGTACGTACGGTGGCAGGGGGTAGTCGTACACAAGGGAGCCGCCCGTATGGACTGGAATAAGGTGGGGATAAGGCACGGCCAGGGAAAAGAGGCGGACGTAGAGGTCTCTTTCAATTGGAATAATATGGAGGACATCCTTACTTTGCGGGAGGGGGATTCCATTACCTATATGGCCAGACTCTCACAAAGGAGAGGGCGTGGCGCCCCTTACCGTCTGGACGATGGCGAACTCCTGAAGTAGGGGCGACCCGGCGGGTCGCCCCTACCCTAACACCCTACAAACAAAAAGACTTCGGGATACTGGGAATGCTCCCAGTACCCGAAGTCTTTTACAGGATTAAGAAAAGAAACTTTTTACCAGACGCTGGAAGGCTTCTGGAAGAGTTCCAGAACCACAAAGCGGTTTGTTCCCTTCAGGGTAACATCCTGGCACTTCTGGCCGCTCATCCCACCCCATTCGCCCTTGGCGCATACGGTATAGTCGCCAGGGGGCAGGGTAAATACACAACTGCCGTTATGCTTTGTAGTATCTGACCTATCCCCTATAGTTACAGCGGCATTTTCTATGGGGGCATTACCCAGGGCTATAACTATGACCTGGACGGTTACGGACTCTTCTGCCTTAAGTGCTGGGGCCCCTACCCCAAGGAATAAGGCTAAACAGGTCGCTAACGCTAGCATCTTTCTCATTCTAACCCATTCTCCTTTCTAAACTAAAACCCTCTCATCTCGCAAGATACAAATTATTCCTTACCCCAATGCCGTTACATCATTTATCAGGGAAGTATTAAAACCACAAGCGTGTATATAATACGGATACAAATCCATTTGTCAATAAAAAAATTTGTTGTACGTTTCTTTAATTTGTGGAATGTAAGGGGGTCGTCTTATCAAAAATTGACACTGTTCCTATTAAAAAGACTTTATTTTCTTTCTTTAACGATTACTTCAATTTCTGTTATCTTCCCGGCCTCGACCTTGACCGCATCATAGGTGATATCCGGGTTCAAACCCATACGCACCTTTAAATCATAAATCCCGGCAGGCGCATCCAGCCGCTTATTAAATTGTCCGCTTGAAATGATATCCTTGCCTTTTGGCTCGTAAAGATAAAACATCGTATCATAAGGTTTGCCTCGCGCATCCACGCCGCGCACCAGAAGCGCTCCATATTCCGGGAGCTTTAACTCCGTAACCTCTCCTGGTTTTATGGCCACATTTTCATATTTTATATCCGGGTCAGACATTACATAGACATTGTATTCTCCCGGCGGAAGACCTGCGGGCTTACTGGTATCGCACGACGCAACTATGTTATCCTTCCAAGGTTCCTTTGTGTAAACCCGGTAATGTACTCTTAAAGGTTTGCCTTCAAAATCCATTGCTACTATGTTAAGCTGTCCCCAGCGAGGAAGGTCTATCTTTGTGGTCTCATTGCGCCTAATCCTGACATCTTCATAGGTTATGTCGGGTTTCAAAGCCACTCTTACATAATAATTACCCTCAACTATATCCAGCGGCTCATTGGTCGTGCCGGTGGCAAGAGATTTCTTTTTGTCTTCAGGCGCATACATAAAAAAATAGTCTTTTATGGGCTTGCCAGTGGCATCGTTTCCTGCTATCAAGACCTTTCCATATCCGCCTGCCTCAATCTCTGTGGTCTTTGCCTCCTCTATCATAACATTCTTTATCCATATAGCCGGAGACGACGGTATCTTTATATCATAAAACCCTGTTAACATCTCCAGGGGGCTGCCTGTCTTTGCCCTATACAATATATTTACTGGCTCGGGTTCAGCGCCGGCTGGATACGCATAGAAATCCCCTTCTTCGGGTTTGCCTTTAGGCTTGATATAATTTACTAAAAGTTTTCCTATCTTATTCGGCTCATTTCCTCCGACAACGGCATAAAAAACCTTCGCAGGGCCTGCCTGCTTAACATCCGCGCCCTCTGCGAAGGCGTATCTTATTTCCTCGCCTTTTCTTTTGTTTTTTATAATTAAAAGTCCGTCGCTTAAACCCATTTCAACCAATCTCTGGCTGTAATCTTCACCGTTGAACTTGCAGGAATGACGATA
>MHYW01000121.1:0-1229 GCA_001828545.1 Planctomycetes bacterium RIFCSPHIGHO2_12_FULL_52_36 | reverse complement strand
AATGACGATATAGCCCCGACTTCACATACTCAAACCACTCCGAATAACCTTTGCCGGGATCGCTTTCGCGGAAAACCTCAAGTTTACTCGCTGATTTATCGAGTTTTAAACTAAAAGGTCCGCCCACATTTTCCGAGCCGGCGTAGCGCACCGCATATCTCAACATATCACGGACTGCCACAAGGCTATCCGGTTTAATTTGGAATGCCTTTTTATAATCCTCATCCGTAAATACAGCAAACCTCTTCCGGAACTCACCGCTTTTTGCCATCTCAACTGCGGCGCGCGCATCTATGAATGCCCCCACTGCCTTATCCTTTCCGCCTTCCCATACCTTATTAAGTTCATCCGGGATAAGCGAAAGCATATACCGTTGGGCGACATTATTAAGCAAGAGGTCTTCCTCTTTGCCTACAAGAAACAGAAAGGCCCTGCGCCAGGAATCCATCTCCTTTTTTACTTCCGTTTCTTTGGTGATGGCGCTTGATATTATCACTTGACGCACCTCAGGCGGCGTGAGTTTAGGATTTACCGAAAGCACAAGCCCTGCCAAACCGCTTACATGAGGCGCAGCCACGCTTGTCCCTTGAAAAGATCCGTAGCTATCTGGTTTTTCAGCGATACCGCTATAGATTCGCTCGCCCGGGGCAGAAACTCGTACCATATAACCGTAATTGGAAAAATCGGCAGGTGCGATAGCGCCATCATCAGTCATACCAACAGCGCCCACTGCCAGCGTAAACGGGTTATATGCATACGCACTGAGGTCTCCAGGTATATTATTGTTTCCTGCCGCTACGACTACAACCGCCCCGAGCGCTTCACAGGCGGAGAAGACCTCATCCACTACCTTCTGTTCCTGATTCCTTTCTTTTAAGAAATAACTTAATGTTTTGGCCCTGGAAGACGGATCTAAATAATTTTTTATATAACTTTCAAGAAAACGGTGCCCAATACTTAGATTTATTACCTTTGCGCCCTTCTGTGCGGCAAAAGAAACCCCTGCCATTACATCACTCAAAGCGAGATTGACCTGCACAGGCATTACACTGCAACCCGGCGCCACGCCGCTTGTGCCTGCGCCGTTGTCACCTCTGCCGGCGGCAGTAATAGCCACGAGGGTGCCGTGAGTTAAATCCTCAAACACAGCCATCAGTGCAGCGAACCCGCTTGGCTTCTGTTTATAACCGGAAGAGACAATTTTATCCTTAAGCTCCTCGTGCGTAAGT
>MHYW01000120.1 GCA_001828545.1 Planctomycetes bacterium RIFCSPHIGHO2_12_FULL_52_36 | reverse complement strand
CCTGCCAGCCGCAGGCCCTTTTGTTTGGCGTAGAGGTAGACCTCCATGTATTCATCGTGGGTAATCCTTCGGTTTATCTCTGCAAATTCCCTGGCACGGTAACAGGGGTGGTACTGCTCCATTACGTTCAGGTAGGTATTCGGGGAGATTTCTTCGGCCAGGAAGTCAATGACTGCCCTACTGCCTGCCACGCCGTTGGGCATGACCAGGTGCCTGGCCAGTAACCCCCGAACCGCCAGGCCCTCTTCTATCACCAGGTCTCCCACCTGCCCGTGCATCTCCCTAAAGGCGGTCCGTGCCACCTCGGGGTAATCCTCAGCCCCGGAAAACCTCTTGGCCCACCGGCCTTCACTATACTTAAAGTCGGGCATGTAGATGTCTATGGCTCCCGCCAGGAGTCTCAGGGTCTCCACGGATTCGTATCCGCCGCAGTTGTAGACGGTAGGCACCCTTAGCCCTTTGTCCCTGGCGATTGCTAGGGCCTCCATAATCTGGGGTGTGACATGGGTAGGGGTGACAAAGTTGATGTTGTGACAACCTGAGGCCTGGAGGGCGAGCATTATATTGGCCAGGGTCTCCACGGCAACCTCTTCGCCTTCTTTGTAATGGCTGATAGCATAATTCTGGCAGAAGAGGCATCCCAGGTTACAGCCTGCAAAGAAGAGGGTGCCCGAGCCGTGGCGCCCTACCAGGGGCCTTTCCTCCCCAAAGTGTGGGCCATAGGAGGAGACCACCGCCCTGGCGGCAATACCACAGAACCCCTTCTTGCCCTCTAGCCTCTGGACCTTACAGTTTCTGGGGCACAGCCTGCAAGGGGACATTAATTGGTAGGCCTCTTCTATCCTTTTCTCCCACGTGGTTAGTTTCATTGTGACCTCTGGAAATGGTTTCCCCCTCCCCCATCCAGTGGGAGGGAAGGGGGGAAGACACACCCCTTACCCCTCTTTTTAGAGGGGAGGGTTCTCAGGCGTTTTTGGCCAGACAACTTTTGTCCGCCTAAGGCGGAGAAGGAGTTTCGGTTGCCATATTTATATAGTCCAGTAGGGGCACGGCGCGCCGTGCCCCTACCACTAACTCTTCGTAAATAGCTTCAGTACCAGTTCAACCCCCGGCCTGGGTAGTTCGCGCTTTATGATTAGGGATTCAATTATTATATAGTTTTCTACTCCGGTCAGACCCTCCAAGAAACAACCCAGGGATTTAGACTCGCAGTGGAAATTGAGTTTCATATAACTCCTGTATTGGTCTAGTCCAAGCTGTGTTTCCACCTTTACTGCATCTCCTGCCTGGCTGGGCATGTAGGAGGGGTCAATGGAGAGGTCAACTATACCACAAGAGACTGCCCTGTTTGTTACCTTATCATAGACCTCCCTTTTCGCTCGTAAGGACTTCACTACTCTATGGAAGGACGTTGCCGTTTCTGCTACCTCCTTCTCTTCCAGTTCGCTGGGCGGTCTAAAGCCTGTCAGTTTTTGTTTATTCTTGGCAATTTCCAGTTGCAGTTTATTCTTCTCTCCTTTAGCCGCTTCCAGTTTACGGGCCTTTGCGCTTAGGAAATGGGAATTCACGAACAGGAAGACTACCAGCAGTGGCACTATAGGGAGCAGTACCTTTATGAATGGGGGTATCTTTTCAAGGCTGATTTTAGGCGTTTCCAATTGAGTCTCCTCACTCTATTTTACTTTCGTGACCACCGCAAAGTCTCGCTGGCTAAGGGAGGTACTCCCCTTCATCACAGAGCCTGTCTTATCGGATTCTATTTTTACTTCACCCAGGTCAGGGGAGGTGAGAAGGAGGGAAAAGAATTCATTGAAGCATTTATTTGTCAGAGAGGGGTTGGCCCCAGTTACCTGTCCTTTGAGTTTTAGGCTCCAATCGGTTGGGGTCTCCCTCAGTTCCAGCAGCTCCAGGTACATCTCTGGGGGTATGCTGAGGCTTATGGTTCTAAGTATCTTTGCCCAGCCGTCTTTGGGTCCCTTTATCTTTCCCAGGAGGGCCAGTTTCAACTCCTGCTGTCTCCTCTCCTCATTAACCCTGTCCATCTCCTGCAATTTGGGTTGTAACTCAGATAGGTCAGCTTTTAACCCGGCAATGCTTTTCCAGTGTGGGCGGCCATCTATCCAGAGCCATGTGAAACGCAGTATTAGAAGAGTAATAAAAAGGAGGGCGGCGGCCTCTACGACTATTTTGGCCCAATGGACCATTTTCTGCGCCTGGACTTCCTGGGCCAGAAGGTTTAACTCTGAACGTTCTGGCCCGTTCCATGCCAGGCCCAGGGGGAGGATGAACTGCTGGAGAGAATTCCTGAACTCTTCCATCCTATCCCCCAGGGGGGATAGGTCAAGCCCTGGAGGGAGATACATCTCTGTCTTGATACCCACCTCCTGAGTAAGGGCCCCTGTTACCTCTTGAGGTTTGTCTATGTCTCCCAGGAGGATTATCCGCTGGGGTTCAAGCCCCCTGACCCGTTGCTTCAGGTAGAGTAGAGACCGCTTTAGCTCGGCTATCAGGCGGACCTGCAGCCCACCCGCTTCTCCTGTCAGCTTTAGCGGGAAGTCCCTGGGGAAGCGGAGGTTGCCTTGATGGAGGATTACTATGGTACCTTTTTCCTCTCCCACCAAGATACCTGCAAGGGTCTCTTCCTTTAGTCCCCCGCTCATCTTGAAGAGATTTAAGAGCACTGAGGGTATCACGGTGATGGAGTTAAAGCGCAGGTCTGCCGCTTTTAATACCTGGAAGTATTCCTTGGTATCCTTGGTACTGGCCCGGGCAATGAGGACCTCTTTTTTTGGTACACCTTTCTCCTCTGATTCTCCCACAAGCTCATAGGCATAGATTAATTCCTCTACGGGTGATTTGAGGTCTTTTTTGGCCTCCCTGGCGGCAACGAGGCTTAGGTCTGCCTTGCTCTTGATGGGAGGTAGGGAGACCTGCAGGTAATCTATGGATGGGTAGTAGAGGAGGGCATTAACCTTCTCCCCACGGAAGTCTTCTCCCTGGAGGAGGGACTGGAGCTTTGGGCCTGCGTCTTTCAGCCCCCCCTGGGGGAGTTCCAGCGTGGCGAAGTTGGTAACTTCAATCCCTGTAGGCAGGGTCACCAGTTCCACCAGCCTGATTTTCTTAGAGGTTACCTCCAGGCCTATGAAGGGTTCGGCTTTAGCCATAGTTTTTAGGTATTGGGAGACCTCTGCAAAACTCCTATTTATATAGTCTAGGTAGGGGCACGGCGCGCCGTGCCCCTACAACCCCCTCCCCTCAAGGGAGGGGGAGAAGTTAAGGGAACCATCAGACTTTTTCAGAACTCTCATCGGTTTACTTATTCATGAGTTGTCCAAGAGAGCCGTACAAGGGGAGGAATATGGAAATGGCTACAAAGCCAACTATAATGGCCAGGAAGCCTATCATGGCAGGTTCCACATAGGCGAAGACCATCTTAATAGTCTTGGGTATCTCACGGTCGTAGTATTGACTCACCTTTTCCAGACTCTTGTCCATTTCTCCACTTGCCTCACCTACTTCTACCATACGCACCACCATCGGTGGGAACTGTTTGCTCTTTTTAAGTGATTCTGACAGTTGACGGCCTGTCCTTACCTGCTCCCTGGAAGTACGTATGACTTTGGCGATTACTGCGTTGTCAACCACCTTTTCCACTATGGTTAGGGACTGGATGACATCCACCCCGGCCTTGGAAAGGAGGGCCATAAAGTGGGCGAACCTGGTGAGGGCAATACTGCGCAGTAGTACCCCATAGATAGGGACGCCCAGCGAAAACTTGTCCAGGGCCATCCTGCCCCATGGATAGTTGGCGATTACCCTCAAGATTACAACCACTGAGACAATACCAGCCAGGAGGTAGTACCAGTTGTGCCTCATGAAGCCACTAAAGCCAATTACCATCCTGGTAGGTAATGGCAGGGGGATTTGTAGTTCCAGCAGTATCCCGGTAATCTTGGGGAAGACAAAGGCAAAGAGGAACCCCACCAGGAGGATTATGGCACCTAAGAGGAGTTTTGGATATAAAGTGGCCTGTTTTATGCTTGATTTTAGGTCCTCCGACCACTCCAGGAAGTAACCTATATCGGTCAGTACCTTATCCACTTCTCCTGTGGCCTCGCCTGCCTTAAGGATGTTCACGTAGAGTTCTGAGAAGGCCTTTGGGTGGCGACTGAGGGCCTCAGAGAGCCTCCGTCCCCCCTGGACGTCGTTCTTCACCTCCAGTAGTATCTGTTTGAACCTGGGGTCTGTGGTCTGTTCTGTCAGGTCCTCCAGGCCCTGCAGGATAGGGATGCCTGCGCTCAGGACGGTGGAGAGGTGGTGGGTAAAGGTAATGACCTCCCGTGGTTTTATCTTCCCCCAGACGAGAAAAGACCCTCCTCCACCTTTCGCCTTGTCATCTGCAGCGGAGGCAGTTAAGAGGTAGTAACCCTCTTGAGAAAGCTTGGCAGTTAGCTCTTGTTCGCTCCCTGCCTGAGATATCCCTTTGACGGTCTTTCCGTGGTCATCTATAGCCGTGTAGCTGTACCGAGGCATTTTGCTGTCGCCGTTCCCTAAAAGTCAGGGGGGAGGCAGGGACTAGGGGATAGGGATCAGGGACTAGGGGACAGGGACTAGGAAAATAAACTTTTTCTAATCCCTACCCCCTAACCCCTGACCCCTAATCCCTAACCCCTAGCCCCTACCCCCTACTCCCTGGATTATATTCCCGCTACTTTTTGTACCTCTTCCAGGGAGGTGATGCCTTGTCGTATCTTTTCCAGTCCGTCCTCCTTGAGGGTCTTCATCCCTTGACTGATGGCCAGGGCCTTCATAGCAGAGTCGTCCGCCCTTTTTACAATGAGTTCCGAGAGTTCTGGGGTGACGGTCAAGAGTTCAATTAGTGCGATTCTACCCCTGTAGCCCGTACCTCTACAGTCAGTACACCCCTTACCTTTGTAACATTTAGTCAGTTGCCCCTCCCAATTCATATCCTTTAAGCGAACGGGGTCGGGGGTGGTCTCTTCTTTGCACTGCTTGCAGAGTATCCTGACCAGCCTCTGGGCTATAACGCCGACCAGGGAAGAGGATACCAGGAAGGGCTCTACACCCATGTCTATGAGCCTGGGTATTGCCCCCATGGCGTCGTTGGTGTGGAGGGTGCTGAAGACGAGGTGACCGGTCAAGGCGGACCGCACTGCCATCTCTGCCGTCTCGCCGTCCCTGGTCTCACCCACGAAGATAACGTCAGGGTCCTGCCTCAAGATGGCCCTCAGCCCTACGGCGAAGGTGAGGCCAGCCTTAGGGTTTATCTGTGACTGGCGGATGAGGGGGAGTTCATACTCCACAGGGTCTTCTACTGTTATGATTTTTCTCTCCAGGCTGTTGAGGAAGGTCAGGGTGGAGTAGAGGGTGGTGGTCTTACCTGAACCCGTAGGACCGGTGACCAAGATGATACCGTGGGGCTTGTTAATCATTTTCTTAAATATCTCCAGGTTTGAAGGGAAAAAGCCCAGGCTCTCCAACCCCCTGACCAGCTTTTCTTTGTCCAATAACCTCATGGCGACAGTCTCGCCAAAGGTGGTGGGAAAACTGTTGACCCTGATATCTACTGCCCTGCCGTTTACGGTGGTCTTTATCCTTCCATCCTGGGGTATTCGTGCCTCAGAGATGTTCATGCCGGACATGATTTTTACCCTTACGGTGACGGCGGATAGAAACTTCTTGGGGATAGTGGCCCCCTGACAGAGCACACCGTCTACCCTGTAACGGGTCCTTACGAGGGTTTCCTCTGGTTCTATGTGGAGGTCCGTAGCCTCTGATTGGA
>MHYW01000119.1:5480-12384 GCA_001828545.1 Planctomycetes bacterium RIFCSPHIGHO2_12_FULL_52_36 | reverse complement strand
TTTGAGAAAGGCCCGGACGCCAACCTCCTCCTCAGTCCGAAGGGCCTGGTAACAGAGGCTAATTGCCTTGCCCAGAGGCTCTACGGCTTTAAAAGAGAAGAACTCCTGCACAGACCTCTGCCTACCATTCCAGAAGACCTCAAGGAGGAGTTCTTCCGCCTCCTGGAAAAGGTGAGGGAGGGGGAAGAGGTGGTGGATTGGGAGACCAGGAGGCTGAACAAGGGCAAAAAGGTACTGGAGGTGAGCGTCAGTCTCTCCTTTGTGGGAGACGGCTCCGGTGGGTTCTTTGTGGAGAGCGCCCGGGACGTCTCTGGCAGGATTTCCTGGCGGGAGAAGATGTTGGAGGTGGAAAGGCTGGCGGCCCTCGGCAAACTCTCCGCCAGTCTGGCACATCAGCTTAACACCCCCCTGGCAGTAGCCCTCTTAAAGGTAGAAAAGATAAGAGAGAATATACGTGGGGACGACACCCTCTCCTCAGAGGTGGAGACCCTCAGGGAGAGTCTACAGACCCTCAAACTCTCAGTCCAGAATACCCTAGGTTTTGCCAGGAAGCCCGTCCAGCAGAGGTGGCCCGTAGACCTGAATGGCCTCTTGAAGGCGGTGTGCCAGTTCTATGAGACGGCCTTCAGGCATAAACAGGTTAGATGCACCCTTAATATATCGGCTACGGAAGGGATAAAGCTCCATGCCAACCCTACTGAGATTGAGACGGCCCTCTCCTCCCTCCTCATGAATAGCCTTGAGGCCCTCCCACAAGGCGGGGAGATAAGGCTCAATTCCGGTATCCTGAACCTCAGAGAGGTGGAAGTAGTGGTGGTGGATAATGGCCCAGGGATACCTATGGACGTGTTCCCCCACATCTTTGAGCCCTTTTATACGACAAAGAAACTGGGTACAGGGCTTGGACTGCCCATAGTAAAAAGGGTAGTGGAGGAACACGGGGGCTACGTCCTGGCAGAGAGCCAGGAAGGTAGGGGTACTACAGTGGCAATGAGACTGCCCTACATCAGGAGCTAGGATGCCATCGGATAGAATCCTCATAGTGGACGACGACCCCCAGATGGTAAAGACCCTCTCAGAGGTCTTTGAGAAGGAGGGCCTAATGGCCATAGGGACTACTTCTGGCGAAGAAGCCCTTGAAAAACTCTCCGCCTTAGGCGGAGAACCAGGCGTGCAGGTCGTCCTGGCAGACCTGGTGATGCCGGGTATGGATGGGATGGCCTTGCTGGAGAAGATAAAAGACCGTAACAGGGGAATCCCAGTCTTCATTATGACCGGTTACGGCACCATAGAGTCGGCCGTAGAGGCGGTAAAAAAAGGGGCGGAGGACTATCTCCTTAAACCTTTTGAGGAAGAACTCCTGAGGAAGAAGATACGCAAGGCGGTAGACGTGCAAAAATTAAAGAGGGAGGTAGAGACGCTTAGGTCCCTGGTTACAGGGGGGCAGGAGATGGTTGCTTCCTCTGAAAAGATGAGAAAGGTGCTGGAAAGGGCTGGTACCGCTGCCGTAAGCGATGCGCCCATACTTATCCTCGGGGAGACCGGGAGCGGGAAGGAGGTGCTGGCAAGGTATATCCATTACCGGAGCCCATACTCCCAGGGGCCCTTTGTGGGAGTTAACTGTGCGGCCATCCCCAGGGAACTTCTGGAGAGCGAGCTCTTCGGACACAAGAAGGGGGCCTTTACCGGGGCCATCAGGGATGCCCAGGGCCTGTTCCTTGCCTCCTCTCATGGGACGCTCTTCCTTGACGAGATAGGGGATATGCCTAAGGAACTCCAGCCCAAGCTCCTCCGGGCACTGGAGGAAGGCAAGGTCAGGCCGCTAGGCACCCATAAGGAGGTAGACTTCCAGGCCAGGGTCGTAACGGCTACCCATCGCCCACTGGAAGAATTGAAGACACAATACCTCCGCCCTGACCTCTTCTACCGCATCTCCACCGTTGTACTGGAGATCCCCCCGCTCAGGGAGAGAAAGGAGGACGTACCTCCCCTGGCCACCCACTTCCTCCAGAAATTTTCTAAAAAATATAACAAAGCTACGAAGGAATTCTCTACGGAGGCGCTTACCCTCTTGTCCAACCATCCCTTCCCTGGCAACGTCAGGGAACTGGAAAGGCTTATAGAAAACGTCCTCATATTTAAAAAGGAAGGTGAGAGGGTAGAAGCGGCTGACGTCCTAAAGGGGTTGGGAGGGGAGAGAGAGAAGGAGACATCCGTTACCAAAGAAAGGGTGGGAGTAATGAGCCTCAAGGAACTAGAGAAACAGGCCATAGAGCAGGCACTCCTGGCATGTAATCATAATAAGGCCAAGGCCTCCCACCTGCTGGGCCTCTCCAGAGACAGGCTATATAGAAAGATGAAGGCCTACGGAATAGTGCCTTAATTTAATACACTTGCACTCTAGTTTGTGTTATAATGCGACGCCAATTTGTGCCCTTGATTTACAAACGGCAGGTGTATTTCAAGGGTTTTTGTATCCTGGCTTGTTTAATGCACTTAGAACAAGCCATTTGCCCGTGCCTGTAGGGGATACTGGCACGAGGCTTGCGAGTTAGAATTGTGGAATGTGGATGTGAAATGTGGAAGAGGATTGAGACCCAATAACTTTTACGGAGGGAGGGAAGGGCCATGAAAAAGGTAGAAGCCATCATAAGGGTTGATAAACTGCATCCCGTGAAAGCCGCCCTGGAGGAACTGGGGTATCCCGGGGTTACTGTGACGGAGGTAAGGGGCCACGGCAATCAGAAGGGCATAACTGAGATATGGCGTGGCAGGACGTTCAAGGTAGACCTCCTCCCCAAGGTGAAGATGGAGATAGTAGTCCCTGATGAAAACGCAGAAAGGATAGTTGACACTATCGTCAATGAGGCCAGGACTGGCAGTATTGGGGATGGAAAGATATTTGTGAGCACCGTGGATGAGGTCGTCCGCATCCGCACAGGAGAGAAGGGCAAACAGGCAGTGTAGGAGTTGAATATCTTCAACCCCTATAGCGGTGCAACCTTAATGTAGGGGCGAGCCAGCGGCTCGCCCCTACCATCTATCCCCGTAGAGGAAATGAAAAGGCTTATACTGCCAGGCCTCAAAGAGGGCCTTCTGGTCGCTAGTGTGAGGATGGGGGATGCCGTCTTCCACAACAACACCACTCTCCCCAGGGGGTAGGACGTTTACCGCCTCGCCGCCCAGTTCCACCACCTGTTGGTAGGTGCCATGACTTTCTATCCTCTGTGGTACTGCCTTAAGGTCTTCAAGGCTCAATTTTCCCTTATCTACTACCGAGGTTATCTTCGCCACCCTGTGTCTGCCTACCCAGGGCATATTGTCCCCGTTAGGCCAGTCCCTGGAGGGTTTGTTGTTCCAGTTGACGAGGAGTCCGCCTGGAGGGTTTATCCTATGAGGTAGCCACTCCTGCGGTATGAATCCCCTCCACTCCTCCAGTCCGGTACCGGAGAGGGGAAGCCTTGGGTCTGCCCCAGGAGGCAGTATCCTGTGCACCCCCGTATGCCAGTAGCCAATCTCCCCCGTGGCCGTGGCACAAAATAGATTGTAGCTAAGCGGGACGTCCTTTACGGCCATTTCAAGGTCTTCCAGGTTCCTGGCCCTGTTAATGCACAGGAAGGCCCCCAGTGCCTGCAACTCTTCTTTCCAGAAGGTCCTCTTGCGGCTGAAGGCCCGCCCTTGCTCCTGGAGAAAGACAGGGCCGTGGATGCTCCTGTAAAAGGTCTCCCTGTGAGTCCCCCCACCCTTTATTTTGAAGACTTCTCCTCTAGGTTCCAACTCCAGCCATTTCCCTTGAAAGAGATACCTGGTAGGGTCCTCTGGGTTTAGTTCCTCAACAAATACGTCTACGTTGTCAGACAGCCCGCTGGTCACCGTCCAGGCAATATCTGCGTTTCTTCCAATAAGCACAATGGGTACCCCTGGGAAGGTCATGCCAGCCACGTCAAATCCACCACCATGGAGGTCTATCTCGTAGCCTGGCTGGGGCCCATCCATCCCCATCTGGGGACAGCCCAGGAGCATGGCCTTACCACTGGTAGACCGCTGGGGCGCCACCAGGACTGCGTAGCTACCCAGTCTCTTTGGTAAACCAACCCAATCCGTAGCCCTCTTATCTGCATTTGTACTGGCGGGTTTTAAACCCGCCCCTACCATCCCTGGACTAAAGACCTCTACTACGTCCGTCTTGTCTTTAAAAGACAGGGAGGCTATGGTAGTGGGTGCCGAGGGGTCGTTCAGTGGGTATCTCCTGTCAAATTCTTCCTTACCCAATCTCTTCAACTCTTCCAGATTTTCCAGTTCCCTTCCCCCGAACTCCCCGAATCTCCTGCCAGCCGCAATCATTACTGCCAGGCAGTCCGTTACCCTCCACGGTTCGGGTAATGTGCCTCCACCCGGGGCAGACCGGGACTCCAGTGGCAAGACGTCCCCTTTGCCAGCCTCCGCCCGCCAACGGTTTATCCCCGTTGTATAGGCACCAATTAACTCCTTTACTTCTGTCTTTAAGGACTGGAACTGTCTGGCGAGTTCATCTTCAGTATAGGATTCACTGCGGGCAGCAATATCGGCAGGGAGCATATCTGGCCCGAAGACCTCGGCCAACTCGCCCCGGGCCTCCCTCCTGGAGAGTTCCAGTTGGGTCAGGCGGTCCTGTGCCACCACATACCCAAATGCCTCAAAGAGGGCATAGGCATTGGGGGACTTCAGGTGAGGTACCCCAAACTCGTCCCTGAGGATTAGTACCTCTACGTCTCCCACCTTTAGCCTGGACCAATCCTGGGCCTTACAGGGCGGGCAAGATAATAAAAGGAGTGCACAGAGGAGGAGGGGAATCAAGATATTCATGCAATTTTATAATGTGAGACCTCTGAAAAAGTTTGTGTGGACTTTGGTTTCCCCCTCCCTTGAGGGGAGGGGGAAGGCCCTGCACCACAAGGGTGCAGGGCAGAGCCCTGAACCTAGCCCTGTACCTGATTGGTACAGGGGGGAGGGTGGTACTCACCCCCACCCTTCCCTCCCCCATCCAGGGAGAGGGAATTTAGGTTGCAACTTTAAGCAGGTCTCCGTTAACTGGTCTTTACGGCAAAGAGTGCGTCAAAGAATTCTTTGAGCTTGGTCATGGCCTGTTCAGAGAACATACCCACCAGCCCGCTAACCCCGGCAGTGGAGGCCCTCATGAGGTCTATGTCTGGATACTTTGCGGGTATGTTCATACTACCACCTGAAAAGGCGATGAGTCCGCCCCTTACCAGAAAATAAAATATAAGGGCCAACAAAGCCCCATATATTGGGCGGAAGAGGAGGGCCAGATATACTGCTTTGGTGTCAGAACCCCTCTCCACCCCATCAAAGATGGATTTAAAACAGAAGATGATACTTCCCAGCCCTCCCATGATACTGGCTATAACCGCACCAACGAGTATCTCATTACCTGCCATGGAATAAGGTTTTGCTAATGTTGGAATGAAGGGACTAAGCACTAGAACGCCCTCTTTCCATACCTCTAATAAGAGGTACAGCATGTGAAAGGCCACGAGCGTTAGTATAAACAGCGTCCCGTACCATTTGGGGTCGGGTATCCAGCATTTTAAGGTGTCCACCCTGGACGTACACCCCCCTGGTTGTGTCTCGGTCCCGCCAGAGGCAGGTGAAGAGACGTCTGTGGTGGACTTCTTTGCCTCCAGAATCATTCCCTTAGGTACCCCCTTTTGCTCTGGTCCGGTGTGCATCTTACCCTCCTTTAGAGACTTTCGTGGTAAAATGTAAAGAAGTATTTTACTTTTACTGCGAAATCACTTCCACACCGCCCATATACGGCCTCAGGACCTCTGGGATTATCACAGAGCCGTCCTCTTGTTGATAGTTCTCAAGGATTGCTATAAGCGTCCTCGGCAGGGCAACGCCTGAGCCGTTGAGGGTGTGGACGTGTCTGACCTTTCCGTGTTCATCCCTGAAGCGGACGTTTATCCTCCTGGCCTGGAAGTCTTCAAAGTTACTGCAGGAGGAGACCTCCAGCCATTTCTCTACCCCAGGGGCCCAGGCCTCTAAATCATAGGTCTTGCTGGAGGCGAAGCTCATGTCCCCCGTGCAGAGTTTCAGCACACGGTATTCTATCCCCAGTAGCTGGAGCACCTCTTCGGCGTCCTTTACCAGTTTCTCTAACTCCTCGTAAGAGGTCTCTGGCCTCACGAATTTTACCAACTCCACTTTATCAAATTGATGGACCCGTATGATGCCACGGGTGTCTTTCCCATAGGCCCCTGCCTCCCGGCGGAAACAGGCGGTGTAGGCGGTGTAATAAATTGGCAGTTCCTTGTAACTGAGAATCTCGTCCCTGTGGAGATTGGTTACGGGAACCTCTGCCGTTGGGACGAGAAAGAGGTCGTCCGAGGTTCTGTACATATCCTCTTCCATCTTGGGGAGTTGGCCTGTACCTGTCATGGAGGCACGGTTGACCAAAAAGGGTGGGAAGACCTCCTGGTAGCCATGCTTCCGGGTGTGCAGGTCAAGCATGAAGTTAAACAGTGCCCTTTCCAGCCTGGCCCCGATACCCTTGTAGAGGGGGAATCCAGAGCCGCTTATCTTGGCGCCACGTTCTAAATCCAGCATCCCAAGGCTGGCCCCCAGTTCCCAATGAGGTCGGGGCTTAAAACTGAACTCACTCCTCTTGCCCCACGTCCTTACCTCTTGATTGCCTGAGGCATCCTCCCCCTTGGGGACGTCTGGGGCAGGGATGTTAGGAATTCTTAGTAAGAGGTCATCTATCTCAGGGGTTGACTGGTCAAGTCTTTTCTCGTAGTCTTTTATCTTATCGGATAGTACCCGCATCTCTTCCACCAGGGGAGCGGCCTCTTGTCCGCCTGAGGCAGACTTCTTTAGCTGGCTTACCCTCTTTGACCCCTCG
>MHYW01000119.1:401-5465 GCA_001828545.1 Planctomycetes bacterium RIFCSPHIGHO2_12_FULL_52_36 | reverse complement strand
CCTCTTTGACCCCTCGTTTAGTTGCTTTCTGAGGGTCTCTATCTGGTGTAGAAGCTCCCGCCTGTTGGTGTCCAGCTTTAGTAGGTGGTCTACGTCCACACGCTCATGTTTTTCCCTTACGGCCCTCTTGACCTCCTCGGGATTCTTTCTGATGAAATTTAAGTCAAGCATACTTTGAGCCTTTAAACCTTTAAACCCTTGAACCCTTAAACTTTTTTAAGACCATACCTGTCGTAACACACCCTGCCCGCCACCATCGTAAGAATAACCCTGGCCTCCGGGGATAGTAACCTCTCGTAAATTGTACGGGCGGGTTTTAAACCCGCCCCTACCGACCCTTGGGGTAGCTCTATCGCAGTGAGGTCTGCCTCCATGCCAGGAATCAGCCTGCCTATCTTTTCCTCTAATCTCAGGGCCTTAGCCCCCCCCTCCGTTGTCATGGAGAATATCTCCACAGGGTCTAGTCCGGGGTAGTTTTCATGCAAGAATCTCATCTCGTCCAGGATACTCAGGGATTGGTTGCTGGCCAGGCTGTCTGTGCCCAGGGCCACGTTTATACCCCTCTTCAGTAAATCTTGAAATGGATGCTCCCTGTGGCCAAAGTATCGGTGACTTCTGGGGCAGTATACCACACTGGAAGCGGTCTCTTCTATGATTTTTATCTCCTTCCCACTGAGATAATTGCAGTGCACCAGTAGCCACGGACCTTTCAGGGCGCCTGTTGACTTCAGATACTCCAGGGGGTACATCCCTGGGGGTTTCCAGCCTTCCAACATATTAAGGGCCTTCAGCATGATTGCAAAACTACCCGTACCCTCCCGTAAGAATTCTACCTCCTCCAGTGTCTCACAGACATGGGTGCATAAGAGCAGGTCAGACCCCTGGGCAAAGAGGGCGCAACCCAGGTAGAGCTTAGGACACGCCGTATAGGGGGCATGGGGTGAAAGCCCTGCGGAAAGCAGGGACACATCGCAATACGCCCCTACGGCATTTTTTGTAGGGGCGACCCGCCGGATCGCCCCTACGTCTCTTATGGCCCCTTCCATTACCCCTGATACCTTTTCTGGTTCAAGGCATATCACCTCTCTGAATACCCGCTTCCTTATGGGGAGGTTGGGGAGTACGTGGAGGGAATCCCCCGTACTGCTTATGTCAGCTACGGTGGTGGTGCCTGATTCCAGGCTCAGGCTTACCCCCTTTTCTACGGCGTGGTCTAGTGGCTTACCAGCCTCCCTCCTCCTAAAGGCAAGGATGTGCCCTAACCACTGGGTGAAACTCTTTGGGGGTGGGATTTTGCCTTGCAGGTCTGAGAGTTCCAGGTGGGTATGGGCATTTACAAGTCCTGGGATTACTGCGGCGTTCCCGAGGTCTACTACCCTCCCCCGGTCTCTTTTGGGGAGGCCATTTCCTACCTCTACTATCCTTGAACCGCCTATCTCTATCCAGCCCCCGTCTATTACCTTGTCCCTATGGGGTAGTACGTAAGCGGCCCTTAGCGTTAACGTATCAGTCATTAAGGTCAGTGGACACTACGCAGAGGGTAGGGGCACGGCGCGCCGTGCCCCTACTGCCTACTTTTTAATCCACCTCCGCCAATCCCCCCCAATCCTCCCCTCACGTCTGTACCTCTCCATAGAGGTCTGGCATGGGCATTTTGTGGGGTCTACTGGTCCGCCGCCTGAGGCGGATTGGGAGGCAAGACGCCTGGCGGCCTCCAGTATGATGTTGGGGAACTGGGCCACCGCCCTGGCCACTGCCACCTTGTCCTCCTGGCTTGAAAGCCCCTCAAAGAGTTCCCCTGCCTTGAACTCCCTCTTCACCACCCCCTCTGCATAGTTTGATACGTAACAGAGGGCCGCATAGCACATCTCTAACTCCCTGGCAAGGAATACCTCCGGTACCAGGGTCATCCCCACCAGTTTCCCCCCGTAGGAGGCGAATTTTTTTATCTCGGCCGGGGTCTCAAGCCTGGGTCCCTGGGTGCATACGTATACACCCTTGTCGGAGGGGTCTAGTCCCTGTCCCTTTAATACCTCAACCAGGAGGCCCCTTAGTGCCGGGCAGAAGACCGGGCTCTGACGGATAAAGCCCAGCCCGCCCGTTTCAAAGAAGGTGGACTGCCTGTTTTGGGTCTCGTCAATCAGGTCATCTACCACCACGAATTGCCCCACCTTGTAGCGAGGGTTTATGGCCCCTGGCCCAGACCATGCTACTATCCTGCCCACCCCCAAGTCTTTCAGTGCGTAGACGTTGGCCCTGTAGTTCACGAAGGGGGCTGAGACCTCGTAACCCCTCTCCCCGTGGCGGGAGAGGAAGAGGAACTCTACAGGCTGTGCCGTTGTCTGACTATCTACCTGAATTATGTATATGGGCTGGGAGGGACCAAAGGGGGTCTTTCTGGGGCCTAACCGTTTCCCGTGTATGGCCCCCCTGGAGAGGAGGTCGTAGGCCTGACTACCGCCTATGACGGCAAAACCAGACATGAGATAATTGTAAAATGTAAAATGCAAATTTTAAATTTTAAAATTTCCAATTTCCAATCTCCAATTTGCAATTTAATGGAATTTCATCGGGGTGGAGGGTTTCTGGGGGTGACGGATGTCCCGTCCCTGAACCATATAGATTACGTCCTCGCAGACATTAGTAGCGTGGTCGCCTATCCTCTCCAGGTTCCTGGAGATGAGGATAAGGCAGAGGGCCCTCTGGACAGTGGTGGGGTCGGAAATCATGTAGGTGAGAAGTTCTCTAAATATCTGGTCCTTCAGTCCATCCAGTTTGTCATCCTCAGCAAGGGTTACCTGTGCCTGGTCCGGGTCTCGGTTTACGAAGGCCTCTAGGCTATCGTTGAGCATCTTCTGGGCTATCTCCGCCATCCTCGGGATGTCAATAAGGGGCTTAAGCAGGGGGTACTTTAGTAAGACCTGGGTATTCTGGCAGACGTTTACTGCCTGGTCGGCGATGCGCTCCAGCTCGCTGTTTATCTTGATGGATGCGGCGATAAACCTGAGGTCAACGGCCATAGGCTGGCGTAGGGCCAGGAGCCTCATGGCCATGTCGTCAATCTCTATCTGCAGGTGGTTGACCTCCTCCTCATTCTTGAATACCTCTTCCAGGATGGACTCGTCTCTCTCCACCAGGCCCTTTATGGCCACACGTATCATGCCCTGGGCCATGGAACCCATGTAGAGTAGTCTCTCCTTGAGAGCGTTTAGTTCTTTATCAAAAATCCGTTCCATTTTTTCACAGGATTGCTTCGCTTCGCTCGCAATGACACATCAGCCGTCATTGCGAGGGGCAAAGCCCCGAAGCAATCTCCCTTTGTCCGATTAGCCAAATCTCCCCGTAATATAATCCTCCGTGGCCTTATCCCTGGGGTTAGTAAAAAGGGTACTGGTATCGCCAAACTCCATGAGTTGTCCGAGCAGTAGAAAGGCCGTGTAGTCCGAGACCCTTGCGGCCTGCTGCATGTTGTGCGTTACGATAACCACCGTGTAGTCTTCTTTGAGTTCCGTTATTAATTCCTCAATCTTGGCGGTAGCAATAGGGTCCAGGGCCGAGCAGGGCTCGTCCATAAGGATGACCTCCGGGTCAACGGCCAGGGCCCTGGCGATGCACAGCCTCTGCTGTTGGCCTCCAGAGAGTTGCATGGCGTTTACGTGGAGTCTATCCTTCACCTCTCCCCACAGGGCGGCCTTTCTAAGACTCTTTTCTACTATATCATTAAGTGAACCCTTGTTCAACCTATTGTGAAGTCTTGGTCCGAAGGCCACGTTGTCATAAATAGATTTGGGGAAGGGGTTGGGCTTCTGAAAGACCATCCCCACCCGCCGTCTTAGTTCTACCACGTCTACGTCTTTATCATAGACGTCCTTACCTTTAAACAGGACGTGTCCTTCTACCTTTATCTTGGCGGTGATTTCGCAGACCCGATTGATGGCCTTGATAAGGGTGGATTTGCCGCATCCTGAGGGTCCTATAATAGCCGTTACGTACTTCTGATAAAAGGGCATACTCACCCCCTTTAGTGCCTTGTTGGCACCATAATAGACGCTCAGGTCTACAGCCTCTATTTCCTTTAGATTCACCTCTGTTATGGGTACTACCTCCTTTTTCTCTGTTAGTGCCTTATTCGCCCGCTCCAGCATTGTATTTGAACGAGACCCCTCTGTAAACCGGGGAAGTACTTTAGGGTTTGTTGAAGGACACATTAATAGAGTTTCCTCTGGTATCTGTTTCTTAACCATATTGCTATAGCATTCATGAACAAGAGTACTATTAACAGGACAATGATACCGGCGGCGGCATCCGTTAGAAATCCCTTCTGAGGGCGGGAGGTCCAGTTAAAAATCTGTATGGGTAAGGCGGTGAAGGGGGAGAGGGGACTATCCGGCAGGAAGGCCACGTAAGTAAGGGCGCCGATGGTAATAAGGGGTGCGGCCTCCCCGATGGCCCTGGAGAGGGCCAGGATGGTCCCTGTGAGTATGCCCGGGAGGGCCAGGGGCAATACCTGATGCCTTATGGTCTTCCAGCGGGTGGCCCCCAGGGCATAGGAGGCCTCACGGATGGAAGGGGGGACGGCCCTTATGGCCTCTCTGGAGGATATGATAATCATTGGCAAGACCAGGAGGGCCATGGTGGCACCGCCAGCCAATAGACTGCGTCCCATGTGCATATTGCGTACAAAGACCTCTAGCCCTAAAAGGCCGTAGATGATACTAGGCACACCGGCAAGGTTGGCGATGTTGACCTCTATTATCTGGCTCAACCAGTTCTTTGGGGCATACTCTTCCAGATAGATGGCCGCCCCTACCCCCAGGGGGAGGGCAAACAAGGCCGTAAGGGCTATCATACAGGCACTCCCTACCAGGGCCGCCAGGATACCCGCCTCGGCAGGTTTACGGGAGGGGAAACTGGTTAGAAACTGCCAGTTCAGACGCAAGAGTCCGTCCATGCAGACGTCCACAATCAGGGTTATCAGCACCCCAATGGTAAAGACCATGGCCATGAGGGCCACTACCTGGAAGGCCCATTCTCTCCAGTGGGCTTTCTTCATACGTAGGCCTC
>MHYW01000119.1:0-378 GCA_001828545.1 Planctomycetes bacterium RIFCSPHIGHO2_12_FULL_52_36 | reverse complement strand
GTGGGCTTTCTTCATACGTAGGCCTCCCTGTAACGCCTGCGCAACCAGTGGCTGATGATGTTCAGGGCAAAGGTGCTGACGAAGAGCATCATCCCCACAACGAATATAGTATGGTATTCCAGTGTCCCATGGGGGGTGTCCCCGAGACTGACCTGGACGATGTAGGCAGTCATGGTCTCTATGGGTACGAGTGGATTCAGGGTGAAGCGTGGCTGTTGACCTGCGGCAATGGCCACAATCATGGTCTCACCAATGGCCCTGGAGACCCCCAGGAGAAAGGCGGCGGTAATCCCTGAGAGGGCGGCGGGCACCACCACTAGAAAGGATACGTGGAGCTTCCTTGCCCCCAGGGCATAGGCCCCTTCCCTCAGGCTCTGG
>MHYW01000118.1 GCA_001828545.1 Planctomycetes bacterium RIFCSPHIGHO2_12_FULL_52_36 | reverse complement strand
ATAGGCCAGGGGGTATCCATCAACTGGCCATAGGCCTGAGTGGTTAGAGCTACAATGGATAACGCTATAAAGAGACTTCTCACAAAAATCCTCCTGGTTTCCACGTTAACAGGTTGCGCGGCCCTGGAAGGGGTTGCCCCACCCCGGGATTTCACTCTGGAAGAGGTTCGCCACCACGTGGGCATAAACTCCCTCAAGATTAATACCCTGAAGGCCAGGGTAGAGGTAACGGTAGAATCTCCGGAGCTTGAATCCCCCCTCGCCTGCCGGGGTTACCTCCGAATGGAACGGCCCAGGAGGCTCAGGGTGGTCTGCAGTAAACTCTTCAGCACCATTTTTGATATAGTCTCCAACGGGCAAGAATCCTGGCTTTATGTCCCAGGAGAAAAAAAGGTCTATACCGGCAGGGCCGACCAGAACCTTACCTCCCTTGGGCTTAATTTCTCTCCGAACGACGTCTCTGGCCTGCTGGATTTTGAGGCGGAGCTCTCCAGTAAACGCCTCTCCTTTGAGCCCACCCCTGAGTACTGGACGATTCATGTGCTTGATGAACGGGGGCTTACCCTTTCAGACCTCTTTGTGGATAAAAGGACCTTACAGGTCTCATATATTGAATCCTTTAATCCGGACGGCAGTCTCAGGATGCAGGCCACCCTTGGAGAGTATAAGGACATCGGAGACTGTAGCCTGCCCCGGAGCCTGGAAATCTACTGGCCCGCAGGAGATACCAACCTTACCCTCAACCTGAGCAAGGTAGCCATCAACGAAGGGCTAGACCCAAAAGTTTTCCGTCTATCCATACCCCAGGGGGTAGAGACTGTAAGTATGACCAGTCCCAAAGCAGTCTCCCAGTAGGGGCGAATCTATGTGTTCGCCCTCTTGTAACAATCCCGTGGGGAAAATTATATCCCCAGCAAACTCAATTACAAGCCATTTTATACGCCAAAAAGCCCCGCCAGAGGCGGAAAGAATCTCTAATCCGAAATGTCACCCTGAGCGGAGCGAAGGGTCTAGATTCTTCGCTTCCCCTTCGCTACGCTCAGGGCTTCGGCTCACTCAGAATGACAGGTGCTGTTTTGGCTACTTTTGCAGAGGTCTCATTACGTGCGGCAACAATAATTAATTCCGGATATTCTCTATGGCCATCCGAATCTCTTGGGACGTCTTCCCCGTCTTGTCTTCTAAGTGTTTTGTATAGGGATTAAAAACCAATACCTTGTTTTTAGGGTCTTGACTTATATTGTCCAGCTCCTTGTTAGATGTCCTCATGGAAATCTTTTCTTGATTCGTGGGTACAGGATACCCCAGGTCCGTAGTTAATTGTATTACCTCACCAATGCTATTAGGTTCTTCATAAAAGAGCGATAGGATATACTTGACATTTATTCCCCCCTCCCATATCTGAATGCCACCGTGACTACGTGGAAGATTTATAGGGGTGTTAATTAGAAAAAGCCTGAAATTCTTGGTCCCGTTTGGAAAGGCCGTTACAATGTCCTCAAGATTTGATCTGTGGAGGCAACTGGCTTCCCTGTACATTACCTCAAGGTTATGGACCTTGTGGATGTTAAGAGACACGATTAGCAGAAGTATCGTCCCAGTAACCAGGCCTGTCCCCACACCTGCGTAAGGGGACAGGATGCGGTCAGTAAGTGCTACGACGGAGTACCTGATAACAACGGCAAGAAATATCACCGAGAATGCCGTTGAAAAATACAGATATCTATTTGTAGGGCCAGCCCCATATAAAAGCGGAAGGACAGAGATAATTACCAGTGTTCCAGCAGTAACGGCTAGACGTCTGTACCTGACGGCCTTCCAGATAAACAGTATAAAACCTAGATAAAAGATACCGCTCATGTCTTTTCCAGGGCAGACATTGGCAATAGTTATGTAAAGCCCCTTATACATCTGCTTGAATGTCTTGTACACGCCAGGGGCTTTCATGCTATTTAGCCATACAGGCGTCCCCCCGGCTGAAGATGACACGAAATGCATCCTGAGGGCAAAATAAACAACTCCGACACCGGCAAGGCAGAGGATTAATTTCCACCGTACCCTGGGTAAGGGATGCGGCCTATAGAACTGGTCCAGCGCTACTATAAGGGGAAAGGCGGCAATGGCACTCTCTTTTAGCAGTAAGGCAACAAAGAGGCTGGACAATGAGACGGCCAAATAGACTGGCCTTTTTGTATCTTGGAAATGCTGGAAGGTGACTATGGCCACCAAACAAAGAAAGGCATAACCATACTCGTAAAAGAGCCCACTGCCAAATAGCAACCCCGCATGGCGGTAAAAGGCGGCGAACATTAACCCGGCCATCAGGGCCACAATGCCATCTTTACTGAGCTTAGTTGCAATGTGATATACCAGAAGGGCATTAAGGCTGTGCATAATAAGGGCTAAGATATGGTAGGGTACTGGGTTGATCCCAAATCCGGCGTAAAGGATACGAGAGACGTAGTTGGCCAAGGGACGCCAGAAGAAGGCCTGGGCAACGAAAGTGTGTGTCTCATGGAGACCAGACGCTATAGTGATGAGACTCGTACTATTAAGACACATGTCCAGTCCCCCACCATAGGCCCACAAGACCGTTAATATTATTGCGAGATAATGTGCACCAGGCGACATAAACCGGCGAGTTACACTGTTATGCGTCACAATAAGTATTGCATCCTATTTTTATCTGTTAAAGACGGTTCCCCAGCATTAAATACCCATCCTTGCTTTGTGTCAAACCCAGTTTCTCCTGTAAAAACATACAAGGCGCAAGGCGCTTGCCACCTCAGGCGGATTACACCAGGGCCTGGAGCAGGGTTTGGATGTGTTCCTGGGTGTGCTCACTCGTAACCGTTACCCTCAGTCGGCTTGTGCCCTCCTGTACAGTTGGCGGGCGGATGGCCGTTACCCAGAGACCCTTCTCAAAGAGGGACATGGACAGGGCCACCGCCTCCTTAGCATCACCTATTACAATGGGGAATATAGGCGACTCAACCTCTGGCACCTGTAAACCTGTAGGGGCGTATTGCAATACGCCCCTACCAGATTTTAAACCTTCTTTCAGGTATCGGACATTCCTCCACAGGGCCTCCCTTCTGGAAGGTTCCTTCTCTATAATCTTTAGTGCCTCCCTGGCCACCGCACATGCCGCTACGGGAAGGGCTGTGGTGTATATGAAGGGTCTTGACCTGTTCTTAAGATACTCTATAAGGGTCTTGTTCCCTGCCACAAAACCCCCAATCCCCCCCAGGGCCTTGCTCAGGGTGCCCATCTGGACGTCTACCCCTCCCTCCAACCCGTAATGCTCAAGCGTACCCTTACCCTTTTTACCCAGGACTCCAGTCCCATGGGCATCGTCCACCATCAATATCGCCTTATACCTCTTGGCCAGTTCTACAATATGCGGTAAGGGCGCCAGGTCGCCATCCATGCTAAAGACCCCATCGGTAACTATCAGCCTCTTTCTATACTGGGAGGACCTCCTCAGAACACCCTCCAGCCCCTCCACGTCCTTATGGGCATACACCCTGAAGTCCGCACCTGAGAGTCTGCACCCGTCTATCAGACTCGCATGGTTGAGCCTATCGCCTATCACGATATCCCCCTTCCCTACAAGTGCGGTTACGGTACCCACGTTGGCCATATAGCCCGAGGGGAAGACCAAGGCCGCCTCAGTACCCTTGAATCCGCATAAGTCGGACTCCAGGGCCTCATGGATGGTTGTATTGCCCGATACCAACCTGGATGCCCCCGTCCCCCATCCGTACCGTTCAATGGCCTCCTGGGCCGCCCGCTTTATCCTCGGATGCCCCGCAAGCCCAAGATAGTCGTTGGAACAAAAACAGACGTATCTCTTCCCCCCAATCTTTACGAAAGGCCCCTCCACACCTTCCACAGAGAGGAGGCTCCGATAGAGTCCCGCCTGGCGTAGCCCTTGCAGTTCTTTTTCTATAAGCTGTAACTTATCCATCCCTCAGCGGAGTCACTTCCAGAAAGTCCTATCCAGATTCCTGTACTGTACGGCCTCGGAGACGTGTTCGGTGCGTATGCCAGGACTGCCTTCCAAATCGGCAATGGTACGGGAGAGTTTTAGCACCTTAGTATAACCCCTGGCCGATAGGCCCATCTCCATCATGGCCTTCTGGAGGAGGTCCTCTGCCTGGGTATCCAGTGTACAAAACTTCTTTATCAACCTGCCAGACATCTGTGCATTGGCGGTGAGGCCGTGCCCTTGCAGTCTCTCCATCTGGGTTGCCCTGGCCCCGGAGACCTTCTCCCTTAGCTGGGCGGAGGACTCTCCAGCAGGGCTGTGGGCTATATCCCTGTGCTCAAGGGCCGGGACTTCAACGTGGATATCAATCCTGTCCAGCAGGGGACCAGAGACCTTGGATAGGTAGTTCTGGATCTGGTGGGGGGTACAGCGGCACCGTTTTTTGGGATGGGTGTAGTAGCCGCAGGGGCATGGGTTCATGGCGGCCAGGAGCATAATCCTGGCAGGGTAGGTGGCGGAGCTAGAGGCACGGGAGATGGTTATTTCTCCTGTCTCCAGGGGCTGGCGGAGGGCCTCCAGTACGTTCCGATTAAATTCAGGCAGTTCATCCAGGAACAGCACCCCGTGGTGGGCAAGGCTGATTTCTCCAGGCTTGGGGAAAGTGCCCCCGCCTACCAGGCCTGCCTCGCTGACGCTGTGATGTGGAGAGCGGAAGGGGCGTGTGGCCACCAGGCATGCGCCTGAGGTGGTAGGGCTACTCCCACCTGAAGCAGACTGATTTAGTAGTCCACATACGCTGTAAATCTTGGTGGTCTCCAGGGCCTCCTGCAGGTGGAGTTGGGGCAGGAGGGAGGGGAATCGCTGTGCCAACATGGTCTTGCCGCCTCCAGGGGGACCAATCATTAAGACATTGTGTCCCCCTGCGGCCGCCACCAGGAGGGCCCTCTTGGCATGTTCCTGACCCCGCACCTCCGCAAAGTCCAGCTCATAGTGGACGGAATTATTAAAGACCTCCTGAAGGTTTAGTTGGGTGGGCCGGATGGAGAGTTGGCCGCTAAGGAACCCTACGGCCTCGGCGAGGCTTCCCACAGGGATAACCTCCAGCCCCTCCACCACGGCGGCCTCCGGGGCGTTCTCTGCGGGGAGTATCATCCCACGGTAACCCTCCCCCCTTGCCTTGAGGGCCATAGATAGACAGCCCTTTACCGGCCTCACACGGCCATCAAGGGATAATTCCCCAACGATGAGATATTTTGTTAGCTTAGGAGACCCTATCTGCCCGCTTGCCAGGAGCAGACCAATGGCCATCGGTAGGTCAAAGGCTGGGCCTTCCTTCTTGAGGTG
>MHYW01000117.1 GCA_001828545.1 Planctomycetes bacterium RIFCSPHIGHO2_12_FULL_52_36 | reverse complement strand
TCCTGTGCGGAGAGGGCCAGTTGTTCGGCCTCGGAGGCCACTGTATAGACATCGGTCAGTACCAGGAGCGGAAGCTGTGCTGATGGGACTTTGCCGCCGCTATCAAGTTCCGCAAGGCCGTTAGCCAGTCCTTTGGAGGCGGGATTCTGGACAACGAGGCTGGAGGCGTTCAGGGAGGGATAGCCACTGGCTGCGCCCTTGTTGGCTATCTGTTCAAAAACAGAGGCGTGGAGGCCGTCCAGTAAATCGGCATCAAGCCCACCTCCTGCACCCTGGGATAAGTAGTCCAGGCCATCCGCTGTGGGATTGATTATCAGGAGTTTCCCTGCCTGGCCAGCAGCATTACGGGCCTTGACGGTTACAAAATCTATCTCGTCCTGGACTCCACCATCATTGCCTAGTTTATATTTGACTGGCATTTTTCTACTCCTGTCTGCTTTCGGTGCGTTCCACGCACCCTACGTACTAGTTTATATTTGATGGGCATTGTTTCCTCCGCAAGTAGGGGCGGCCGACCGGCCGCCCCTACAATTAATCTTTGTATCCATTGTCTATATCCGTAATCAATGTCTTCTCCATCTGTCCGTTGCCTTGCCTTTTTACTAAATAATTCTTACCTTCTACGGGAGGCCACATACGTATTATCTCTCCTTCACCACCTCGGCTGTATACCACTGACCAATTAGAGACATTAGTATACGGTGGGGTGTATGCCTCTCTAAGAACATCTTCAAAGATACCCGTTGCGGAGCTTCCAGCTATGGCTATAGAGAGGTCTTTATGATTCTTAGAGAATATCAGGGAGGCCAACTCCTGGATGATGGCCGTATAAGCTGGAGAACCCCAGTCAAGGTTATAGGTATCCCAGGTCTTGTCATAGACCCAGGGGCCCTCAAGGCTATTGGCCTTGTACTGCACCATATTTATTGAATAATTAAGTCCGGAAGTGGTTTGTTCATTCAATGGAGCAATAATCCAAATCCCTAAAGGACGTTCCAATATCCATGTCCCGCCACAACCTGCATAGGCAGTGATTTTTGTTGTCCCCATAAAATAGTCCCAATATGTCCCCGCCCCATCTAGCCAGCCAGTATCAAACGGCTCAATATTCCCTGAACCAAATCCATGTTCAAAAGTACCTGACCATCTCCTCGCTGGCTCATACGGGCCATTTTGTTTATAGATTACCAGCTTGTAGCCATAATCAGGGTCGGTAGCATCCATATAGAGCCATCCAAGAGAGTAAAATCTTCTATCGTTTTCTTGTATAGCAACTTTTATTTCTTTAGTTTCTGTCCTCTTTGAATTCAGCTTTGCGTAGTAGATAGCATCCATATTATTAGAGACACTGAAGAAAATATAATTCTTGAAGAATATAGGAAAATTGCTACTTTTGAGAATAACCCCTTCTTGGCTGTTTCCAAGAGCAGTCCAGTAGCCCCTACATGAATCGGAACTCCAATACTTTGTGGCTTGTGCCTCTGCACTCCAATTTTTGAGTAATATATTTTGCACATAAGGTGCGTCTGTCCAGCCAGTGTATTTGTATAAAAGGTGAACCCCGTCGGGGTTTGTGGTACTGGATTTCTTAAACAAGTTGGCTACCTTGATAGCGCGATTTGTAGAGCTAAAGACTCCCTGGTTGAAGTTATGGATATAGCTGAAGACCGTTACTAGTTCCTCCGGTGGCCTCCTGAATATGGGCTGGTGGGCGAACCTCTGCTCAGGCAATACCTGCTCAATGGGGACAAACCCCTTGTCTGCTACCATGAAGTTACCTAGCCTCTTGGCGTTCTGGAGGAGCCTATACTGGCCCTTGTCGTGGTAGATGTAGTCTTTTTTCATAAGTCTAAAATCCAAATTCCAAAATCCAAATTTCAAATAAAATCCAAAATCCAAATGCCAAAGTTAAAAAAATCCAAAGTTCAAAATCCAAAGTTCAAACAAATGTCAAAATCCAAATTCCAAATTTGACATTTGACATTCGGGCTTTGACATTGATTTGTCATTTGAGCTTTGACATTCCTTTGACATTCGGGCTTTGGATTTTGACATTTTCTTGTTTCCTCAATTCGTCCAGCTTCCTTGCAATCTCAAATTGTTTGTGGAGGAACTGGGCTGATACAAAGAAGCCCAGTATCCAGCAACCGGCCAGGGCAATGGCGAGTAAGGTATCTAGCATCTCCTATGTCTCCTTGAGCACCCTGGCCACCCTTCTTGCCATATCTACAGGCAGGCCCTTGTGCCTCCTGGACAGGATGGTCTTGAGTTCCTGCCCGCCGTCTGGACTGATGTTCCTGTATTCCTGGACGCCTAAGATTGTTGCGTCCAGTGCCCTGCCCAATAGCGTGGCCTGAGCCATCTTCCACCCCATCGCCCCCAGTGAGGCCAATGCCACAACTGCCAGCCCTGCCAATCTTCGCCCTTCCTCAGTATAGAGGCCGGAGACTACTGCACTGAAAAAGGAGGGGTGTCCCTGTCTCTGAGAACTCTCCACGAGCCTCACAATCTGTTTGGCCTTTTCTTTGTCCACCGCCGGGTCCTTTACGGCCTCTATCCCGTCCTTTGTCGTCTCCTTCTGGGCCTCCAATCTCTTTAGCTCGGGGTTGGGGGCAATCAAGGTTACAAGTGCCTTCTCCACCAGGCCACAGCCTAAAAAGACAGTAGGCAGTAGACAGTAGACAGTAGGCAGGGAAAATTTCTTTAAACCTTTAAACATTTGAACTCTTAAGCCCAATTCCTTTCCTCCATCCCGCCTGAGGCGGATTTCCAACCTGTTGTCTCCGCGCCCAGGTATTCCTTGCCCCTATCCGCCACCTTTACCATTATGTCCCCCACCTGGACGGGGTCACTCAGGGATTTCCTAGATGCCCGCATCCTATAGACCACTACCTTCCCATCCCTTGCACCCATTACATAGACATCGCTCATATAGCTTACCTGGCCCAGGGCCTGGAGGCTCTCTACCATGAAATTGTACTCCTCGTAGCCCTGGAGGGTTAGCAGGTCGCCGTGAGGATTGACCAGGGACAACTTTGCAATGGATTTATCGGGCAGGCCACGCCAACCAGTGTTTCCTGTCGGGCAGACACATAGGTCTGCCCCTACGACGGTCTCGCCGTCCGCAAAATGGACAACGAAATGTATCCTTGCCAGACTCATAGATTCTTCGCTCCGCTCAGAACGACAATCATTTTTAAGACCATGTAAACCTCAGTGCCAGGACTGGATTGGCGTTGAAATTCCCCGCCCCTGCCGGTAGCCTGCCCGCCAGGTTAAAATACAGTTCCGTTGGGCCGGAGAGGGCGGCGTTAGAAAGCTCCAACCGGTTGTTTGCCCCGTCCCCCGCCAGGTTCTTGTGTTCGTTATTGGCCACCCAGTCAGCATTCACGGGAGCGGCGGAGGTGGTGGCTATGCCCTTGATAAAAGAATTAGCAGGTGTACCAGAGCCCAGGACTTTTGAGGCGATGGTGGTGTGATTTGAATCGTCCCAAAACTCCAGATAAGGTATGGTGCTTGTCGGGCCGTCAAAGTGGAGGCAGAAGGGATAGCGTGTGGCCCCGCCTGACTGCTTGCCCTGGTTAGTCCCTGCCAGGGGGACTTGCTCAATGGTAGTGCCATTATCAATGAAGGTCTTGTCAAACTCTACTGAGCCAGAGTCAGGGATGAGGATATTGTCCCTAGTGTTTGTCGGGTCGCCGTCTGTAGCGGCCTGACCCGTGAAGACAAGGGCATCCGCCGGGGCGATGAGTTTGAAGTTAGAGTCCTCAGCAGGGCCAGCCGTCTTGGCTACGTCGCTCGTGCCTTGATTATAGAACCAGTAGACGTTCGGTTGCGGCATTTAAGTTAATCCTTTCTGGCCCGTATTAAGCCAGTCTTTATGTTCCTTCTTGCATCCTTTAGTGCAACATGGGTAGTGGGCACTTTTTACTAGTCGCCCTCCACAGATGACACAAGTCCTCCTATTGGGCAGACTGGCATAAAGGGCGTCACTCAACAGTGTGGCTGAGAAGACATCCTCTACGGCCCGTGTGCCGAAATTTAAAAACCCTTCCCGTCTCCTATGGCTAGTTTTCATCAGGTTTGCTCCACTCCGCCTCAGGCGGAATGCGTTTAACGTAGGGGCGTATTGCAATACGCCCCTACCTGTGGCTACCTTAGTTCGTGAGTTCGCACGCCATATTCCTCATCCGTGATGTACCCTCAGGTACCATGCCAGGAGGGTGGTGAAGGCCGCCCCGGAGAAGCCTGCTATACCCAGGACGACGTGCCACCTAGTCTTCAGGGCCACCAGGTCATTGTGGTCCCTAAGGAATACGGCTATCAGATCCTCCAGGTGGTTGACCTTTTCTTCCAGGCGGGCTACCTTCTCCGATACCCCTGAGGTCTGTCTTATAAGCCCCTCCAACTCTTCCAGAATACGTCCCTCGCAGTTCCTCACCCTCTTCTCCTTTTCATGAGCCCTGGTGGCGGAGCACCAGGGCTATAGCGTTGGGGCTCTGTCCCCAATGCTGGGCAGGGATAAACCCTGCCCCTACATTATCGCTACACAGTTCATACCCCACGTATCTCTCCCAGAAATAGTAGCTCATCAGCATTACCATTCAGGGGGATTGCTACCCCCACGTTCTTACTAAACTGGTTCAGCAGAGAGGTGGAGGAGATTAGTCCTCCGGTGCCCAACCTCCCCACCAGATTACTGGCCAGTACAGGACCTACCTCTTTTCCCCCACCTGAGACGGGTACCATTTCTTTCATTTCAAGCCAACCTCCCCTTTACCGTGAGCCTTGTAAGGGCAGTACCCTTAAAGGCGTCCTTTTCTATCTCGTAGCCCACTACTATAGGAACCGAGGCGAGGCCAGGTGAAGAAATGACCTCCGTACCGTCCAGACTGGAAAAGACAGGCATGTCTACCTGAAGCCCAAGGGCCGCGTTTAATTCTCCAAAGACCTCGTAGGTGCGGACTACCTCGTCATGGCCCAGGTCTTCCTCCAGGAGCGGCAGGATAGTCTCCAGAGACTCCCAACTGGGGGTGTTCACTGCAACCTCCAGGGCAGGGGACTCCATTGGGCCTTCACTGCCTATCCCCTTCTCAGCATAAACCTGCATCTTCCTGAACTCCACAGGAGAACCCTGCACCGCCCCGGCCTGGACTATCTGTACGTCTACGCTGGTGGAGTACCTACCCTCGCGGTTCAGCCTTGTATGCTCCCGCCTGACACCGTAGGAATCTCTGCTTAGTTGATAATAGGACACTGACTCCACACGCAGGATCTTTTGCTTGACGGCGCCATCGGGAGAGATGTCGTCCTTATTAAGAGAACTCAGTGGACTGAAGGTCTCGTCATCCTCGGTATAAACCGGCCCGGAGGTGATGGTGTACTGGGCCGCCAGCTCCCCGTGGGGGCTGTACCAGTAATAGGTAGCGGTTTCTTCCGGGACACGGTAAAGCCCAAAGACCACCTCCCCATTGGACGGATAGAACATTGCCTGGTGCAGGGTGCTCACCCGCCCCGGCCTGGGATTGAAGTCCTGTCCCACCACGTTGCCGTACTCCCTGGGGGAGGCAAAGCTCCCGTGGGTATTTTCATACAGGAAGACGGTATCTTGTATGGAATATATAATGGAACGAAGGCCCGAGTCGGTGCGCCTCCAGCGATGGGTACGATGGTATTCACTTAAAAGGGAGGTGACCTTACCAAAGACGTCCTTACCTCTCAATACGGAGACCACCTCCAGAGAAAAATTGTTCACTATCCCGGAATCAGGGTCCACCCCGCTTACATCAGCGTCTATGAAAGATATGCTGTCCGTCCCGGTGACGTAGCTATCCCGTGTCGTGCCGTAGCAGTAGTTGCTGGCCAGGATACCCCCTGTCGGGCCTTCCACATTATTGAAGGGTTCGGGGTTCAGGAGGCCTTTATATCGCTCAGACCTGAAACTCCCCAGGTTGCCCGTGAGGCGGAGACGGCCTGCCTTAGCTGAAATGTTTCCACGCTTTACCTCCTCCCCCACCATCCTTACCCCCTGGAGGTCCAACGTGTTACCTGAAACGGTCCCCCTCCCCATATCCATCTCCGCCACAATAAAGACCTCTCCCTCCACACTGTAGAGAAGGGGTTTCAAAGGGGAGACCAACTCCAGGATGGCCCCCAGGAAGGTGGCAGAGGGTTTTACGGTAAACTGCTTTACCCAGTAGGCAGGTAGACCTGTGTGGACCTTTATCCCCAGGAGACCTGCCAGTACCTGGATGATACTGTTGGAGTCCCATCCCCTCTCCCCAAATGCATTCCCCAGTCGTATCAGGGGCCTGAATTCCAGACTATCCTCCTTCCCCCCATATTCCACCTGAAACTCTTCATACTCCCTGGCGGTAAGGGTGAGGAAGAGTTGGGTCTTCCCGGGGGAACGCCTGGCTTCCTTACTCAGAGAGGAGAGGAGGCTGAGTTCCTGGGCCAGGCCCCCCGGGAGTAGTCTCTTGTCCAGGCCCTCTACCAGGAAGGGCCTGTCCTGTCCACCTATGGACACTGACACCTCCTGGCCGGGCTGGTAACCCCCTCCCAGGGTAGAGAGGGTGAGCGTGGCCCTCTCGACCCACTCCTCCACCCGATGTCTGAGGTCCAGTTTGGTTATGTTCTCGTTTATAGGCATAGTTGTGCCTTACGTCTTCACCGTCAGAGGTTGGTGCGTCATGTCTCTTTGCTACAGGCTATGGTATGTAAAACAAAAAGGCCCGAAGGAGAATACCTCCCCTCTAACACCTCCCTAACCCTCCTTAATAGGAGGGAAAGAGGGGACAGGGGTGTGTCTCCTTCGGGCCTCTTGGAATCCTGTCCGCCTCCCTGAACCATGTCAGGTCCAGGGTCTCAGGCGGATGGAACCTTCGGTTGCCGTTTTTCAGGAATTCAGCAATCAGGAATTTTTGTAGGGGCGGGGTTACCCCGTCCCTACTGACTACTGACCTGCTGACTGCTGTCTCCTGACTCTACACCTCTTTATATAACATATCTTTCAAAAGAGTAAATGGCTGGATTCAACAGGATACCACTGGATTTAACAGGGGAGTCAAAAACTGTAGCTAGTAGCTGGTAGATAGTAGCGAGGAGAAAAAATTCAACCCTGGCTACTAGCTACTGACTACTAGCTCAATACTCCACGCTACCCCTTTGGAATCTCCTTGACTTTCTTCCAGGGCCTTTATACCCTGCAAGAAATGTTACATTCCGTACTCCGCCTACTACTTGCAGTTGCCTGCCAGTTCTTTTACCATGAGGGCCCCGCCTTCTCCGCCCCGGACGGCTGGGACGCCACCTACGGGGGATTTGATTACGACCGAGCCAATTCCATCCACGAGACCCGTGACGGGGGGTACATAGTGGCCGGTGAGACAAGGTCTTTCAGTGTTGGCAGGATTGATATTTGGGTACTGAAGCTCAGGCCAGATGGGACGGTAGAGTGGCAGAAGACCTATGGGGGATTTGACAGGGAGTCGGCTGAGTCTGTTCAGCAGGCCAGAGACGGGGGCTATATAGTGGCTGGTTATACGGGTTCCTTCGGTGCTGGAAAGGGTGATGTTTGGATACTGAAGCTCAGGGCCGATGGGACGGTGGAGTGGCAGAAGACCTATGGGGGAGCTAACGGGGATGTGGCTGAGTCCGTCTGCGAAACCCGCGATGGGGGGTACATAGTGGCTGGTTGGACACGGTCTTTCGGTGCTGGAAAGGAGGACGTCTGGGTCTTGAAGTTCAGGGCCGATGGGACGGTGGAGTGGCAGAAGACCTATGGGGGAGGTGGCTCAGACGAAGGCTATTCCATTCAGCAAACGAGCGACGGGGGGCACATAGTGGCCGGTGAGACACGGTCTTTCGGTGCTGGAAAGGAGGACGTCTGGGTCTTGAAGCTCAGGGCCGATGGGACAGTAGAGTGGCAGAAGACCTACGGGGGGGTTAATGTAGATGAGGTTCGTTCCATCCGGCAGACCAATGATAGTGGGTACGTAGTGGCTGGTGGGACACGGTCCTTCGGTACAAAAGCCTTTGACGTTTGGGTCTTGAAGCTCAGGGCCGATGGGACAGTAGAGTGGCAGAAGACCTACGGGGGGGTTAATGTGGATGTGTCCAAGTCCGTCCAGCAGACTAGAGACGGCGGGTACATAATAGCAGGTTATACAATGTCCTTCAGCATTGGGGAGGCTGACATCTGGGTCTTGAAGCTCAGGGCAGATGGGACAATAGCGTGGCAGAAGACCTACGGGGGGGTTGAGGATGATAGAGCTAATTCCGTTCAGCAGATAAGTGATGGTAGGTACATAGTAGCTGGTAATACGGGCTCATTTAGTGCTGGAAGTCACGACATCTGGGTCTTAAAGCTCAACTCCAATGGCTCTATAGACCCCTCTTGCGAGTTTATGAGAGATACTAGCACTCTAGGAATAAATAGTAACGCTACGATGCTGGACACCACTGCAAGTGTTGCAGATAGTAATGCCAATCCACAGGACTCCTCGGCTATCATTTCAGCCACAGACATCACAACCCACATCCTCTGCCCCTAGACAGCGGTTGAAGACGATGGCCGGAGGACTGTGCTGGCTATCCTGAGTAGTCTCGCTGTGGCGAACCTAGAGTAGCCAGACGCTTCCTTAGATTGGAATGTCCATCTTTATCTCGGCTATCCGAGTGACTGTCGAGATATCCGTATCCGGGTCCGCTCTTACAAATATGCGAAGGATGCCTGTAACAGGAGAGGGAACATCCTCTTTTATCTGCATCACGTAATATTTAAACTGGTAGAGCGGTTCTCCTTTCCTTACGTATAAGTAGTCCTTTCCATACCATTCGAGAATCCTGCCAGTGCTAGGGGGGTAAACTGGTACCGTCCATCTGTCAACTATTATCCCAATGTCCCGGTCTTTGATTGTCATGTGCCTCTCCTTTTACAGCGGCCGTCCTTCCATCTTACTTATATATGGCCTTAATAATTGCTTGTTAGAAGTCTCTCTAAGACTTCTATGGTAAGTAATGTAAGGTGTATCCAGACGCACCTTTTGAAAATCCGCCTCGGGCGGATAAGAGTCATACCTTCGGTTGATTGTTAATGAGGGTTACCTTCATATCCGTCCCAAGCCCGTCCTCCTTCAGGGCGAGGAAAGAGATGCCTTGCCGGACGCCCCCATCTTCCCCGGTAACTGAACTGATTTGTCCCGTGAAGACCACCCTGGGCAGGAAGACCTCCAGTGAACCCCCTGAGGGGGCGGTTACGCTAATCTTCAGGGAGGTGCTATTGAGTGCCAGGTATTTGCTGAGGTAACTCATATCTTCGGTTCCCAGTAGTAGATTGCCCGATACCCTCCTGACCCCAGGCCCGAGGAACCACCTCTCCCTTGAACCCAGTGCATGTCCATCCCTGAAGAGGTGGTTCTCCAGTATTAACTCAATCCCCAGGGGACCCCCTACGGCGAGGCCCCCCTCTTCCAGGCTAAGGCTGTAGGCAAGGGGCAGGGTCTGGGTCTCCGTCAATCCGGAGGCAAGTTGTCCTGGCAGGACGTCCATCCCCTTGGTCAGGAGGGCTAGCCTCACCCTTATAGGCCCGCCTGAGGGTGGAAATATCAGCCCGAGGTGGTCAATTCGGCACCCCTTGAAGTGGAGGAAGCGGTTGATATCCAGGAAGGCCTTCTCTATGGATAGCCCCGGGGGTAGGGAGCCACTGCCCAGGAGGAGGTGGGTATAAGGGGCAGAACTCCCAGTTGTGGTGGCACTCCCCAGGGCGTGCTTTAAAAGGGTACCTATTGACTCCAGCTCCAGGAACAAGTCCAGTCTCCCCCCCACCTCCAGGGGACCCGCTGAGGTGGCAGTCAACACCCTCTCCTCCCCTCTCCTTGCTACTGAGAAATTCCTGTCCTGGACGTCCAACTCTTCTTTTATCAGTGGTAGTACGGTCATCAGGGGAGAGGGCGGGACCACCCCGAAGGAGGTCTCCTCCACATAGGCCAGCCTTACGTTATGCGCGGTTGCTTGAGTCATGTTTTTATCAGCAAGTCAGCAATCAGCTATCAGCAATCAGTAATCTTGCTGACTACTGACTGCTGATTCCTGACTGCTGTCCCAACACCTCTTTGTATAACATACCTTTCAAAAGAGTAAATGGCTGGATTCAACAGGATGCAACTGGGTTTAACAGGGAAGTCAAAAATAAGTTGTAGGGGCGGTTCGCGAACCGCCCCTACTGCTGTCTACCGAAAGATATTTGCCCACGTTAGGAAGGGTATTGACTTCTTCCTGAGATATTTGTATCTTGCCAGAAATGTTACCCTTATTTTGTCTACTGCCTACTGTCTGCTGCCATAAGGGCGGGGTAACCCCGCCCCTACTCTGCCTACTGTTTACTGTCTACTGTCTACTTATTCTGGCCACCCCCGTGTCCTCTGAGACAATGGGCTGGGTGGCCACTTATGGTGGGGCTAATCATGAAAGGGCCCATTCAATCCGGCAGACCGCAGATGGGGGATACGTAGTAGCTGGCTATACGGAGTCCTTTAGCACTATAGAGAGGCATGGACAAAAGGATAGGGACATTTGGGTCTTAAAGCTCAGAGCAGATGGGGCTGTGGAGTGGCAGAAGACCTACGGGGGAGATAATGCGGATGAGGCCCATTCCATCCAGCAGACAAGTGATGGGGGGTATATAGTTGCCGGTTGGACACTGTCCTTTGATAAGAGGGGTGTTTGCTGGGTCTTAAAGCTTAACTCAGTTGGCAACGTGGAGTGGCAGAAGCTATATGGTGGAGATGGCGGAGAGCGGGCCGATTCCATCCAGCAGACTAGTGATGGGGGGTACGTAGTAGCTGGTAAGACACGGTCCTTTGGTGCGGGTAAGGTTGACTTTTGGGTCTTGAAGCTCAGACCCGATGGGACTGTAGACTGGGAGAAGACCTATGGGGGCGAGGATTGGGACGATGCCCGTTCCATTCAGCAGACCAGGGATGGAGGCTACGTTGTGGCTGGCAGTACAAGTTCATTCGTTACCAGGGGGGAAGAAACCCCTGATATGTGGGTCTTGAAACTACGGTCTGACGGGGTTATAGAGTGGCAAAAAACCTATGGGGGAGATAATTGGGATAGTGTCAATTCCATCCAGCAGACCCTTGATGGGGGCTACATAATAGCGGGTGAGACACGCTCCTTCGGTAATGAAAATGGGGATTTCTGGGTCTTGAAGCTCAGGACTGATGGAACTGTTGAATGGCAGAAGACCTATGGGGGAGACCGTGGTGACAGGGCCTATTCCGTCCAGCAAGCTACTGATGGAGGGTACATAGTGGGTGGTGACACGGGGTCCTTCGGTGCTGGAGGCGGGGACTTTTGGGTCTTGAAGCTCAGGCCCGACGGCTCTGTGGAATGGCAGAGAACCTATGGAGGTACCGGTGGAGAGGATGTCCATTCCGTCCAACAGACCCGTGATGGGGGGTACGTAGTGGCTGGTTGTACGTTCTCCTTTGGTGCGGGAAAGGGGGACTTTTGGGTGCTAAAGCTCAGGGCCGATGGCTCTATAGACCCCTCTTGCGACCTGGTGAGGGATACCAACATTTCTGATAGAGACAGTACTGCTCAGGCCAGGAACACCAGAACTGCCAGAGAAAGTAACGCAAATCCCAAAGACTCCTCGGCAACGGTTCGGGATACGAACGGTTTGGCCAATTTCCTATGCCCACAGGCTGCGGTGGAAGGATTACGCTAACGGTAAAGGACATGGGCTACTACCCTGACCGTGCCGTCAACCCCGGGCCACCGTATCCACTTGAGGCGGACGGATAAGCCTTTGGCATAGTGGGCTACATTAGGCTAAAGCGAGGTCTTTCTCTAGGGTGGCTATCAACTGTCCTCTATAGACCTGTGCGCCCTGCTCTACTCGGGTGAATGGGAAGCCATCTGTAGGGGAAGGAACGTCCTCCCAACCTTGGTCAGTCTCAATAATACCAAGAGACTCACCCTCTCTTACCTCTTCGCCACTAATTACGTATTCCTCCCAAATGATTGTACCGTCTATCTTAGCGTGAACTGGGGTTGAACCTCCTCCCTTCTTCTGGAACGGTTTACTCAGGCTAGACATGAATGATTTCAGTTGGCCCTCCGTGGCCCCCAGTTTCAGTAAAATTATTGTCTCGTAATCCGCTCCTTTGTCCGTCATTGTATTCTCCTGTATTTTAGTAATTACTCGTAGAGGGCATCTCTAATCAGCAATCAGCTATCAGCAAGTTTGCTGTCTGCTGACTACTGACTACTGATTGCTGACTGCTGACCCCTGACTGCTGCCCCCTGGCCCCTAATCCCTAAACCCCGTGTCTCTTATAAAGCTCCAGTACCTGTCTAATCTCCTGCGGGAGTTGAGGGACGAAGGAGGTACCCTCGCTACTGGCCACGCCTAGCCTCTCCTTGCCCCTGTCGTAGTACCTCAGGGCTACCAGCTCAATGCATGCCTGTTCTATGTCCTTTGGGATGGCGGCATAGCCTGCCGTGTACTGGAGTCTCACGTTCTTCTTACCTCTGGGGAATACGCCTGACTTGAGCTTGAGGAGTCCCAGGGGGGCGTAGAGGACAAAACTTGCGGAGTCCTTGACTACCCTGTCCACCTCCAGGGAGTTCACTGAGAGGATGGGGAACTGGTGGCTGAGGAGGGTCTCTGTCCCGTCCCCGTCTATATACTCATCGTAGCCCCCCTGGGGGAAAATTCTCCCGCAGTAGGAGTGGATGAAGTCTGTGGCCCGGTCCATGAGACGATTGAGGAGGCTATCCTCCCCGGTACCTGTGAGACCCAGGTACTCCTTTACCGTTGATAGGGTAGTTAGAGACATCACTTTCCTCCATCCGCCTGAGGCGGAGCGGATTTATTCAACTTTGCCTTTTTGATGGTCTGGCCTGGCCTGACCATCTTGTTCTTGTAGACCTTGTGCATATTGGTTACCTCCCTTAACAGGTAACAGGTTACAGTAGACAGGGAACAGGGAAAAATCTTTTCCCCTGTCCCCCGGTCCCTGTCCCCCGTCCCCTGGTCCTACGGTCTTACACCCGTTACCTTGCAGAAGACCTCCGGGGTCCTCAGGGCGAAGTCCAGACGGCTTATGGCACGGATCCAGCTCTGGTAGTACTCAAAGGCAGTACCCGACTGGTCTATGGCAAACTCCATACCCAGCCGTTCCCCGATGATGGCCTCGTCAAACTGCCCCAGTAGCATATAGGAGCAATCCGTAGAGGTACCTACGGTGAGGTTGACGGGGAGCTGGGTCGTGAGAAAGACGGGGATACCCACCAGACTGTCAGGCTCCTTGAGGCTGGGGCTCAGGGTGTAGATGTAGTGGCCCTGAGAGTCCTTGATCTTCCGGAGGGTGTTCTTGGTCCTCGGGTGCATAATCCAGGCCGAGGCCACCCCATCGTTCTTCTCCACCTGGTAGAGGGCGTCGTAGACGGTATCAAAGGTGGGGGTACCACCGTTGGCCCCCAGACTCACCTCGTTCACGTTAGAGGTGTTGAGGAATCCCCTGGGTTCATTAGCCGCACCCGAGCCCTGTATGAAGGCCAGGTCCTCGGCCAGGGCTATGGTCTTGGCCACATCCCTTCGTATGGCCGCCTCGGCCGCCCCTGAGCTATCGGCCAGGAGCTGGTTAGAGACCTTCACCATGGCCGCCAGGACCTTGGCCACTAGTTGCACCTGGGCAAAGGTGGGGTCTGTGGCAGGTATCTGGGTGTTCTCTCCCAGCCAGTAGGCCGTTGCACCGCCTGAGACCCTGGGGATGTTCAGCGTGTCGGTGGCCATCGGATAGACGGTGGCCCCCGCCCCGCGTATCACCGACTGGGCGGTAATCCTGTCCTTTACCTCTCTTACGTGTTCCTCGGGGACTAAGTAACCCCCTGCGGGGCCGGTGGCCTCTCCAAGGGCCTTCTTCTCTACACGGGCCCCCGTCCAGTCCTTGGTGCTAAGGGCCTTGAAGAGTCGTCCCAGGCTGAACCCCTCGGGGCTATCCGGAGCGGACTCGCCTCCGGCAAACTCCAGCTTCCTGGTCAGTGGTTTCCCAGGCAGGTAGGTAGATACGGCCTCCTGCACCTTGCCCTTTACCACCTCCTCAATCCGGCTGGCTAGACCCTCCTTGTGTTTTTCCAGACAATCGGGCATCCCTTTAAGTACCTTTTCCAAAGCCTCTACTCTTTCCAACATTTCCTTGCTCATTCAATTACCTCCTTGTGTATGTCAAACTGACTCTCAATTTGTTTTTCCGCCTAAAGCGGATACGTTCTTTTGTAGGGGCGAACGGCCGTTCGCCCCTCCGTGCACCTCACAGAGATTCCTTCATCGCCCTTTCCACCAGGGTCACCACCTCCTCCTGGGAGAGGGTGGCCTGGGCCTGAAGGTCCTGTGCCCCCTTCAGGAGGAGTTCCAGCCTCACCAGGGCTTCCCTTCCCGCCTCCGCCTCTGCTGAGACACTGGCCAGGTCTTCCAGTACCCTCACCTCCTCCCGTCCCAGGAGTCCCTTCTTCTGGGCCTCGGCCAGGGCCTTGGGGTGGGTGGGGATGGGGACGACAGAAATCTCCACCAATTCGTGCCGCCTGAAAAGCCTGCCCCCTTGCCCATCCCCTGAGGCGGGTTTCCTGTCCTCCCAGAGTTTCGGGATAAAGCCTACGGAGAAGCTCCTGAGATACCCTCCCCGATAAAGCTGGTATATGGTGTCGGCGAATGGATACTCCTTGCGGCTGGGGAACTGGGCCCTGAACCGCAGCCCCTTCTGAGAGACCCCAACCTCCAGTGCCCTGGCCACCGGGGGCTGGTCGTACTTGTGGGCAAAGAGGATGACGGGGTTTTTCCTGTAATTCTCCAGTTCCCACCCCGCCGCCAGTATTACGTCACCCTCCCTATCAGGCTCCTCCAGGCTGGCCACTGCCCAGAGGCTTCTCCTGGAATCCTCCTGGTTTAGAACGTCTGATTGAAAGGCCTTGTAAATGGTGGTAGGCATCTTGTTTTTATCCTTGTCCTTTTGTGGGGGCATGGTCCGCCTCAGGCGGATGCCCCTACAGCTTTTGTAAAAACAAAAAGGCCCGAAGGGGGTCGTTCTGGAGTCCATTGACTGTGTCAATGGACTATACCAGCGACACGGTGAACCACGTAGGATTCACCGCAGGGGTTCATGGCAAGCCATGCACCCCATGTGGTGCGTGGCAGTCGCTGGACTCCAAAGTACCAACTCCCTCGGGCCTCTTGGAATCAGTCTAACTGTAGGGGCGACCCGGCGGGTCGCCCAACGACTGAACCTTCGGTTACCGTTTTTCAGCAATCAGCTATCAGCAGTCAGCTATCAGCAATCAGTAATCTTGCTGACTACTGACTGCTGTCTCCTGTCTGCTGACCCAACACCTCTTTGTATAACATATCTTTCAAAAGAGTAAATGGCTGGATTCAACAGGATACCACTGGATTTAACAGGTAAGTCAAAAATAAGTAATGCAGGGTGCGTCAGGCGCGCCCTACTACCTATCAGCTATCAGCTATCAGCAATCAGCCTACTGACTTACTGACTGCTGATTCCTGACCTGCTGTCTCCCGCCTACCGAGAGATATTTACCCACGTTAGGAAGGGCCTTGACTTCTTCCTGAGGTATTCGTATCTTGCCAGAAATGTTACCCCTACTTTGCCTACTACCTACTGTCTTACGCAGGCTAAAGCCTGCGGCTACCTGCCTACTGTTTACTATCTACTGTCTCCTTTTCCCGGCTACCCCCGTCTTCTCTGAGATAATGGGCTGGGCCGCTACCTATGGGGGAGAGGGTTGGGATGTGGCCGAATCTGTACAGCAGACCCGTGAGGGTGGGTACATAGTGGCTGGTTCAACAGAGTCCTTTGGTGCTGGAAAGGACGATGTCTGGGTCTTGAAACTAAGACCTGACGGGACTATTGACTGGCAGAAGACCTACGGGGGAGAGAAGGATGAGGTCGTCTATTCTGTCCAGCAGACCAGTGATGGGGGGTACATAGTGGCTGGTGGGACAGAGTCCTTTGGCGCTGGTGATAGCGATGTATGGGTCTTGAAGCTCAGACCCGATGGGGGTATAGAGTGGCAGAAGGCCTACGGGGGGACTTCTTCCGATTGGGCCAGTTCCGTCCAGCAAACCAGTGATGGGGGGTACGTAGTAGCTGGCGGGACAAAATCGTTTGGCGCTGGGAAGGCTGACGTATGGGTCTTGAAGCTAAGGGTAGATGGTACGGTGGAGTGGCAGAAGACCTATGGGGGAGCTAAAGGGGAT
>MHYW01000116.1 GCA_001828545.1 Planctomycetes bacterium RIFCSPHIGHO2_12_FULL_52_36 | reverse complement strand
AAGACCATCATGTGGAGGACATTTTCTGCGGCGGCAGGGATGGCCAGGCGGGCGATGTTCCTGTTAAGGTTTTTCTCCGTGAGTTCCAGGGGGAGCATGGTAGTTGTAAATCCGTCCGCCTTAGGCGGAGCGGAAGGGAGCATTATATTTTATCTCCTGATATAGTCAACAGAAGCCCCCAGGAAATTGTGGTTGACAATCTCTGGCACACTGAGTAGAATTTTTTTCAAAGTATAAGGAGAGGATTGTAGAGGGGTGTACATAGGAATAGATTTGGTGGAGGTGAAGAGGATAGAAGACCTCTTCTCCCGCAACGAATCTTTTCTGAACCGTATTTACACCCCCAGAGAAGTAGAGTATTGTTGGAACAGGAAGAACAGGTTCCAACACCTAGCCGCAAGATTTGCCACAAAAGAGGCAGTTATTAAGGCTTTAGGAGGGGGGGCAGGTTGGAAGGATATAGAACTGCTTAACGACCCCACCGGCCGCCCTTACCTGCAGCTCTACGGAAGGGCAAAGGAGCGTGCGGATGCGAAGGGGATTGGTAACTGTGAAGTCTCCCTAAGTCATACGAAGGACTACGCCATTGCCCAGGTGCTCCTCATGCCCAGTCCTGAATCCCGAGTTCCAAAAATTCCTTAAAAGAGAGAAAAGATGAAAAAGAGAAAGCTCGTACTTATAAACCCTCACCCCATAGGAAACGTGGGGGAAGAGAACGTCTCGGTGCTCAATCAGATGCCTGTAAATCTGGGTTACCTGATAACCCTTATGCCCGAACACTGGGAGGTGGACGTTATAGATGAGACCACGGAGCTTGCATTAGATGCAAATAACCAGTTGGCCTTCCAGGGGGCAGACCTGGTTGGGATAACGTCCGTAAGCTATCAGGCACCCCGGGCCTATGCCATTGCCCATGCCTGTAAGAAAAGAGGCATCCCTGTAGTAATGGGCGGGGTCCATGCCACCATATACCCCCACGAAGTGGCCCAACACGTAGACTGCGTAGTTACAAAAGAGGCTATCTCAATATGGGGAAAGCTGCTGGCTGACTTTGAGTGCGGGCAACTCCAGAAGCGTTACGACGGGGGGCTGACGCCCCTGGAGAACCTTAACGGTCTTTACCCTGCCAGGGATTTCCTGAAGGCAAAATACAAGTACCGCTATTCCGGTATCATCACTACGGCGGGATGTCCCTTCAGTTGCGAATTCTGTTCAGTACCCCAGTTCCAGGGGCAGAAATATAGAGAGAGACCCATTGGGGACGTCTTGAACGAGTTTGCGGCCATAAAGGGGCAGTACAGGGGCCTTGTCCTTACGGACGAGAACTTCTACGGCCACAGCAAAAAATCAAACGATAGGGTGAGAGACCTCTTTAAGGGCATGGTGGAGAGGGGGATATATCAGAACTGGTTCGGCTTCACCTCCCTCAACATCTACAAGGACGACGAGACCCTGGACTACATGGTCAAGAGCGGTTGTGTGGGGGTACTCATCGGCATAGAATCCCTCAACAAGGATGCCCTCTACTCCATGAACAAAAACGTGAACTTGAGGATTACCATTGAAAGGTACTACGAGGCGGTCAAGAACATCCGCAAACACGGCATAGCCGTCTGGGGTACCTTCATCTTCGGCAACGATACCGACACCACGGAGACTTTTGATGAGGTAGCAGACTTCATCCTGAACTCCCAGATAGACATTATGACCTGCGGTATCCTCTGCCCATTCATCAATACCCCACTATACAAGCGGCTGGAGTCAGAAAACAGGCTGTTCCGCAATCACTTCCCAGAGGACTGGATTTACTACACCTCCCACCACCTTGTGTATCTCCTGAAGAAACTCTCCCTCCCGGAACTCATAGACGGGATGCAAAAACTTTATAACAGGCTCTACTCTACTGAGGTCATAAGGAAACGCTTCCAGAACTCAAGAGACGTCCTCCAGAACAACAATTCTGCCCTCTTCGCCTTGAAGGTAAATTGGGACTGGCGAAACGTCTTCAAACATTTATTGGAAAATCTGAAGACCCTTCAGGCCTCGGGCGTGTATGAAGCTGCCCTTGAGCGTATCGGCAAAAAACAGAGATACGATGAGCCTACCAACCTAATGGCTACAAAGATATAAAAGGGATTAGTATGCGGAGAGTAGTAGTAACAGGTATAGGTCTAGTAACAGCCCTCGGTGCCACTGTAAAAGAAACCTGGGAGGCAATGTTAGCTGGCAAAGATGGCATTTCAGAGATAACCTCCTTTGATACCTCCAGGTACAAGGTCCACAGGGCCTGCGAGGTGAAGAAATTAAATTTCAACGGCCACATAATCACGAAAAAGCCTTTCACCGTGTATGATTGTCTACTGGCATCGGCCAGAGAGGCCATGGAAGACAGTGGTCTGGACGGCTATGAACCATTGAGACGGGACAGGGTTGGTGTCTCAATAGGCACCCTCGCCGGCGAACTCTCCCTGTTTGAACGGAGGCTTAGAGACCATCACCTGAACAAGGCAGACGGGTTTGACATAGAGGTGGCCCTGAGCTACCCGCCCATGACCCTCTCCACCCAATTGGCCGAAGAGTTCCGCATGGAAGGGCCCAACATTATCCTCATAAATGCCTGCAGTTCGGGTAACCACGCAATCAGCTGGGCCTTTGATGCCATACGGGAGGGCAAGGTAGATGCCATGATAGTGGGAGGGAGCGACGTAGTGCCCCAGACGGAATTTACTCACTTCCACAACCTGAAGTCCCTGGCCCCCGAGAGATGCCAGCCCTTTGATAAGAACCGCCAGGGGTTGGTAGTGGGGGCAGGGGCAGGGGTCCTCATACTGGAGTCACTGGAGCAGGCACGTAAGAGGGATGCCAGGATGTACGCAGAGGTAAAGGGATACGGCCTCAGCAGTGACGGCTATCATATGACAGCCCCTCACCCCAGCGGGGAAGGACCAGTGAGGGCAATGGAGGTAGCCCTTGCCTCAGCCGGGCTATCCTACAAAGACATTGACTACATAAGCGCCCACGGCACCGGTACTCCCCTCAATGACAAGATGGAGACCCTGGCCCTTCAAACTGTCTTCAGGGAGATGGCACAGGATATACCTTGTAGTTCCGTAAAATCCATGATAGGGCATACCATGGGGGCGGCCAGCGCCATTGAATCCATAGTCTGCTGTATGGCCATAAAAGAAGGGGCTATCCCCCCCACGATTAATTATGAGACCGAAGACCCCGAGTGTAACCTTGACTGCGTCCCTAACCAGGCCAGGGAGTGTAAGACAAATTATGCCTTGAATAACTCCTTTGCCTTCGGTGGCAATAATGCCAGCGTTGTCTTTGGTAGGGTCCACCTGCCCGTAGAAAGAGGAAGTGTTATTTAGCAATGACTCAACCTAATGGATCAGGGCGGGCAGATGTAAGGAAGAGGGTAGCAATAACCGGTATTGGCATCGTCTCACCCCTGGGCATTGGCCGTCAAGAGTTCTGGACGAACCTGATAGAAGGCCGCTCAGGGATTGCCCCCATAGCCTCCATAGACGTTACTTCCTACCCCTGCAAGCTGGCCGCAGAGGTCAAGGGTTTCAATCCTGCAGACTACCTGGGGGACAAGGGCCTCAAGTACCTCACGAAAGGCACTAAGTTCCTTACCTCAGCCATCAAGATGGCCCTGGAGGATGCCCGTCTCAATACCAACGGACATTTCCCCGAACATGCAGGGGTTATAATAGGCTCTGCACTGGGCAATTACTCCCAGACTACTGACTATACCTATAACATCTTCAAGCTAGGTCCTGAAAAGCTGCTACCCATGGCCAGCTTTGACGTGGCCCTCAACTCCTCCATCAATTTTGCCTCCGTATTCTTCAAACTAAAGGGTCCCTCCAGGACCATTTCCTCCGGGTTCACCTCCAGCATGGATGCCATAGGCAACGCCTTTAACCTCATCAGGAGCGGCAGGGACAACCTCCTAATCGCAGGCGGGGTGGAGCAGTTATCGCTGGACAGCTACCTCATATTCCTACTGCAGGGACTCCTGTCGGGTTCCAATAACTCTGGACCTGAACTGAGCAGGCCCTTTGGCAGGCATAGAAATGGCTTCGTCCTCGGCGAAGGGGGTTACGTCGTCATCCTGGAGGAACTGGAGTCAGCCCTCAGTAGGGGGGCAAAGATATACGGTGAGGTGATAGGCTACGGTACTACCTATATAGGGAGTAACAGGTTCAGCCTGGAAGAAAAAATCAGCAGGGTACAAAGGGTTATGGAACTAGCCCTGGAGGACGGGTCCCTCTCCGGCGAGTCCTTAGACCTCATCTATGCCAATGGGAACTCCAGTAAGCTCCTGGATATGATAGAGGCCAGGGCAATCAAGGGCCTCTCCGGGGACGCCTCAAAGAAGGCGTTAGTAACCTCCGTAAAGCCCCTTGCCGGAGAGTGCTACGGTGCCGCCGGTGCTTTGCAGGTGGTCTCATGTGTATTGGCAATGGAAAATTCCCTCGTCCCACCTATCGCCAACCTGGAAGACCCCGACCCTGAATGTAACCTCAACCTGGTCACAAAGAAGGCACTACAAATAGACATACGCTCTGCTATGGTAAACTCTCTAGACCCTGCAGGAAATGGCTCTTGTTTAGTCTTGAAGAACAGTAGCCAGTAGATAGTAGCTACTAACCATGATAAGCCTTTTTGACCATACAAACATTGGCCCCCTGGAACTCAAGAACCGTCTGGTCATGACGGCCATGGATGTGGGCTTCTCTACGGATGGCTTTGTTAACGACCGCTTCATAGATTTCTACGCCGAGAGGGCGAAAGGCGGCGTGGCGCTCATAATAATAGGAGGTTGTTACCCGCACGAGAGCGGTAAGGCATGGAAGAGTATCCTCGGCCTGGACGATGACCGCTATATCCCAGGCCTTAGAAGGTTTACCGAGGCAATGCACCAGCTCGGGGCAAAGACCGCCCCCCAACTCCTCCACGGGGGCCGCTATGCCTCCAGCCTCTTCACGAAGAGGCAACCCGTCTCTGCCTCCAGCGTCCCCACCCGTCTTGCCAGGGACGTCCCCAGACCACTTACCATCCCTGAGATAAAGGAGATGATAGCCAGCTACGCCAGGGCCGCCCTCAGGGCCAGGGAGGCAGGCTTTGATGCCGTGGAGATACACGGCGGGATGGGTTACCTGATAAACCAATTCCTATCCCCCATAACCAACCAGAGAAATGACGAGTACGGGGGAGACCTCCAGGGCCGACTCAGATTCGCCAAAGAGGTGGTGCAGGCGACGAAGGAACTGGCGGGCAAGGACCTCCCCATTATCTTCAGGCTCTCAGGGGATGAACTCATGAAGGGGGGGAACAGGATAAATGAGAACATAGAGATTGCCGTGGAACTCGCCGGGGTCGGGGTAGATGCCTTTCACGTCTCCCCAGGGTGGCACGAGAGCAAGACCCCTATAATGGTCATGGCCATCCCAAGGATGGCCTACACCTTTCTGGCCTCGTCTATTAAGGAAAACGTCAACCTCCCTGTCATAGCAGGGGTGAGGATAAACGACCTGGCAGTGGCTGAAGAACTCCTCATGGATGGTCAGGCAGACCTCATAGCAGTGGGCCGCCCCCTCATCGCAGACCCGGAACTACCCAAAAAATACCAAGAAGGCAGATGGGAGGACATCAGGACGTGCATTGCATGCAACCAGGGATGCTTTGATGAACTCCTGAATATGAGACCCGTCTCCTGCCTCTATAACCCGCAGGTGGGTTACGAAAGGGAATACGTCATCAAGGAGTCACCAGTTAAGAAGAAGGTAATGATTGTCGGGGGCGGTCCGGGTGGTATGGAGGCCGCCAGGGTGGCCGCCTTGAGGGGGCACCAGGTGACCCTTTACGAGAACGACCCCCATCTGGGAGGACAACTCCATTATGCCTATAAACCCCCCGGTCGGGGGGAGTTTCAGCACGTCATAAATTATTTTGAGAGACAGCTAACGAAATTAAGGGTAAGGGTAAATCTAGGGGTAAAGGTTGACATAGGGCTTATAGAAAGAGAACGTCCGCAGGTAGTCATCCTCTCCACCGGTTCTTTACCGGTAATCCCCCCCATACCAGGGGTAAAGGGGAAAAACGTGGTGCTGGCCAGGGACGTCCTGGAAAAGAGGGTCCCGGTGGGGAACCCTGTGGCTATCATAGGGGGAGGGTCTGTGGGGTGTGAAGTGGCCCTTTACGCGGCCAAACTGGGGGGTATGAGCCCGGAGGTGGCCCTCTTCCTACTGAAGAACCAGGTAATTGACCTCCCCAACGCCCTACTGAGGACCACCCGTGGTCACCGCAAGGTTACCGTACTGGAGATGAAGAAGAGGGTGGGGAGCGGGTTTGGCCTCTCCACCCGCTGGGTCATCCTCCAGGAGATGGAAGAGGCAGGCATAGAGGCCCTGACAGGGGTGAAGGTGAAGGAGATACGAGAGGGGCCTTCCAGTGGAATCTTGTTTGAGAAAGAAGGTAAGG
>MHYW01000115.1 GCA_001828545.1 Planctomycetes bacterium RIFCSPHIGHO2_12_FULL_52_36 | reverse complement strand
AATAGGGTGTAGCAATGACGTTCCAGCCCCTGGGGATAGACGGCCTCCAGGGGTCTATTTTGAAAGATTACCTTGTGAGTCTTAGGGTTTACTATCCTTACAAAACAGCCTATGCTACCTAACACCTCGTTGACCAGGTTCTGGCTCGTCTGGACTTCCCATTCCGCCTTCTTACGGGCCGTAATGTCCCTTATCACCTCAATGGCAGTAGTTATACTGCCATCGGGGTTAGGGAAGGGGAAGGAATGCACCTCATAAAAGACGCCTCCGGTGGCCGCCTCCTCTTCTTTGCAGAAATCCTTCTTCTTTTCAATAGCCTCCGCGCTGGTACAGCGTTCACACGCCACTTCTCTTCCCAATATGGTGTAGCAATGACGTTTTAACCCCTCGGGGTAAATGGCCTGTAGGGATTTACTCTGAAAAGTTACCCTGTGTGCCTTAGGGTCTACAATCCTCACAAGACAGCCTATGCCGCCTAACACCTCATTGAGTAAGTCGCGGGTTGTCTGTACCTCCGCCACCTTACTTTTAAGGGCCGCAGCCATATCGTTAAAGCTACTAGCCAGGATGCCCATCTCGTCCCTGCGTCTGACAGGTATCTTGTAGTTTAGATCCCCACGGCTGAAGGCCGTAGTCCCTTTAAGTACGTCCAGAAATGGCCTTTGTATGAAGACTGTGGACAGGAAGAAAGAGCCCCCTAATATACCCAGAAACAGGCCCAGGAGTACAAACTCTGTATTCTTGAACCCTGAGACCTTTTTTTCTGACAACGATTGTAGCAGACGTACCGTGCGGTCCGAATCACCTACAAAGGCAGAGACATTTTTACTATATGCCTTAATGGCATCCCTTGCCTCTTCCTGGCTAGGGGATTCCAGGACGTACAGGATTAGGGGTTTTATCCTCTGGTTATAGTCTTCAATGTGTCTATTGTATTGCCACCAGGGGTCACTGTAACTAAAATCCGCCCCCTTTGGGGGTACCTTGAAACCCTTAAGGCCCAGGGCCTTGTTGCCGTCCCTCAGGCCGTACAGAATCGTCTCAAAGTCTTCCATACCGCTAAGTATAGCCCTGTGTGCACTGTCCCTTGCACCCCCTTGCAGGGCATGGTATTCAGTGATTTGTAAGGCCAGTTCATGAGAGCGAGAGCGTAGCTGACCCGCATAATTTATGCCCGTTGCGTCCCCCTTCAGTGTAAATACAGTATAAAACCCCAGCACCAGGAGGGCTACGAAGAGGGCGTTTAATGGGATAGTCAGTGCGAGTTGCTTCAGGATGAGACTTTTCTTAACCTGTCTGCTTATCGTCTCTTTCATCATGGCAGGTAACCTCCTAAAGGCACAAAAACTGTAGCGTGCGAGCTAGTTTCGCACGCCAGAATGTGCCAGGCAAGTCATGCCAGAGGCAGATCCGCCTACGGCGTGACTGGCACACTACATCTAGGTTCCTGCCAAAGATAAGCCGGGGAAACAGGCAGAGTCTCTGTAGGGGCGATCCGCCTCAGGTGGACGGGTCGCGCCCCTTGTACGGGCAGAGTGATCCCCAGTCCCTAAGATGCCTAAACGGGAGCAATCTATAGGGTTCCCCCCTTTTTGTCAAGTATATATTTGTGAATTTTGTGCTATAGGGGCGACCCGCCGGGTCGCCCCTACGTGTCTGCCTTTCTAGTTGACAAGGGCATGTCTAAATAGTAAAAAAAATAGAGTCGGGTTGGACTATCCATCAAAAGGAGAATCTTAATGAAGGCCCTCCCAGACATGTTACGGTGCGATGAAATCAGACCATGGGATGAACAGCATAGGTATGCCATAGACAAAGTGCTCTTCCGGGGACAGACGAAGTTTCAGGATGTAGCCATCTTTGTGACGGAAGAATATGGGAAGATGTTAGTTACAGACGGTTCAACCCAATCGGCACAAGAGGACGAGTACATCTATCATGAAAGCCTCGTCCATCCCGGGCTGATTGCCCATCCTGGACCGCACAGGGTATTAGTCATTGGAGGGGGGGAAGGGGCGGTAATCAGGGAGGTCTTTCGGCATCCGACTATAGAGCGTGTAGTTATGGTAGATATAGACGCCGCGTTAGTTGAGCAGTGTAAGAAGTTTTTACCGGAGTGGCATCAGGGGGCGTTCCAGGACCCCCGTCTGGAACTGGTCTTCGCAGATGGGAAAGACTTCATCGCTAAAACAAAGGAGCGGTTTGACTGTATCATTGTTGACTGCGGCGACGCCCAGGAGGAGGGACCAGCACTAACACTCTACACGGAGGACTTTTATCGCGCAGTCAAACGGCGTCTGACAGCCCCAGGTCTACTGGTGGTTCAGGCAATGGAGCTATCGGGTCTGGATTGTGCCAACCATGTAACAATACACAAGGCCCTCCGGCGTATCTTCCTACACGTGAACTTGTACGCCTCTTTCGTCCCATCGTTTTGGGCAACGTGGGGCTTTATTGTAGCCAATGACACCATTGACGTATCACAGATTGCAAGCATAGAGGTGGATAAAATCCTACAGGCCAGGAATTTAGCGCCGGCGTTGCGGTACTACGACGGCATGAAACACAACCACATGTTCACTCTCCCAGGGGGCGAGAACTAGAATTCGGAATACAGAATATTCTGAATTCTGACTACTGGATTCTGTATTCTTTATTCTCACTAGTCCCTACTCCCTACACCCTACTCCCTCGCCCCTAATTTCCACTCCCCATCGGAAGTCCCTTGACCACAAGCGCACGTGTTGCTATTATGCTTAAACGACTGTGCGAACTTTAGACCCTGCCCACCATGCCTGATAACCCAAAAGAAAATCTGGTTACCCTGAAGGTGCCTGCCATGGACTGTCAGGAAGAAGCCCACCTTATCAAGAAGAAGCTCTCGGGCCTCAAAGGTATACTCCATCTGGACACGCTCCTCCTCTCCCAGGAGGTAAAGGTAAGGTATGACAGCAGTCTGATAGACCTCAAAGAAATCCTGGGACGGATACAGGAGACAGGGTTTGAGGCCACCTTGCTTGAGACCTGGGTACCTAAAGAGGCAGACTGGGGGAGACGGAGACAACTAGTCCTCACCAGCCTCTCCGGACTGTTCGCACTGGCAGGACTGGCCTTAGCCTTTAAGGGCCTTCCAGGAGAGATAACCATACCCATATACCTGATTGCCATGCTCACGGGCGGACCAAGGATTTTCTACAAGGGATTCCTGGCGGCAAAGGGCCTCTCCCTTGACATGAACACCCTGATGGGCATAGCAGTCATTGGGGCGGCGGCCATCGGGGAGTGGGGAGAGGCGGCCACAGTGATTGCCCTCTTCTCCCTGGCCCAACTCCTGGAGACTTATAGCCTGGACAGGGCAAGGAACACCCTAAGCTCGCTCATGACCCTGACCCCGCAGGAGGCCCTGGTAAGGCGGGAAGTAGCCTCCGTCTCAGGCGGACCCCCATCAAAGAAAGAGGTAACCCTGCCTGTTAACGAGGTCCAACTGGGAGATACCCTGATTGTCAGACCTTCCGAAAAGATACCTCTTGATGGAATGGTAGTGGAAGGCTATTCCACCGTGAACCAGGCCCCAATCACAGGGGAGTCCATCCCTGTGGAAAAGTACGTAGGCTGTGAGGTCTTCGCTGGGACCATCAACAGGGAAGGGGTACTGGAGGTAAGGGTAACCCACCTGGCCAAAGACACCACCTTGTCCCGCATAATCCATCTCGTAGAGGAGTGCCAGGCCCAGAAGGCCCCCTACCAGAGTTTTGTAGACAGGTTTGCCAGGATATACACACCCATCGTCATAGGCACGGCCTTTCTGGTCGCAACCGTACCCTGGGCCTTCCTGGGGGCAGAGTTCATCCCGTGGCTCTACATGGGACTGGTCTTCCTGGTAATATCCTGCCCCTGCGCCCTGGTGATAGCCACCCCGGTAAGCCTCCTCTCCGGCATAACCTGCGCCGCCCAGCACGGCGTCCTCATTAAAGGCGGCGTCCACCTGGAGGAGGCCGGCCGACTGGAGGCCATAGCCTTTGACAAGACAGGCACCCTCACTAAGGGCGTGCCAGAGGTAATTGACGTCATACCCTTTGATGCGGGCGTATCGCAATACGCCCCTACATTATCACACGACGAACTCCTCCGGATGGCCGCATCCGTGGAGGCCCGCTCAGAACATCATCTAGCCGGGGCCATACTCCGAAGGACCAGGAAAGAGGGACTGGAGTTATTAGAGGTTACAGACTACAAGACCATCCCAGGAAAAGGGGCCACGGCCAGGATACAGGGAATAGATTACCACATTGGAAACCTGAAGTTATTTAGAGAACTGGGGATATCTACGGCAAAGGCGGAGCGCCTCCTCTCCGTGCTCCAGTCCCAGGGAAAGACAGTCATGCTGATAGGTTGCGGAGATAAGCTATTGGGGACTATTACCGTGGCCGACGAGGTAAGGCCCCTCAGCAAACCCACCCTGGTGGCATTAAGGGAGAAGGGTATCAAGAAGATAGTCATGCTTACGGGAGATAACAAGGGCACGGCCCAGGCCATAGCCGGGAAACTGGAGGTAGAAGAATACCAGGCAGAGCTTTCTCCCGAGGACAAGGTGGAGGCGGTACGGCACTTGACCAAGAATTATGGAAGGACGGCTATGGTAGGTGATGGGGTAAACGACGCCCCCGCCCTGGCCGCTGCCACGATAGGTATTGCCATGGGTACGGCAGGGACGGATACCGCCCTGGAGACGGCCGATATTGCCCTCATGACCGATGACCTCACCAGGATACCCTTTGCCCTGGGGCTGAGCAGGGAGACCCTGGGGGTGATAAAACAAAACATTGTCTTTGCCATTGGGGTAAAGGCCGTCTTCCTCGGCCTGGCCGCAGTGGGCAAGGCCACCCTCTGGATGGCCGTAGGTGCCGACATGGGGGCCTCTCTCCTGGTCATCTTTAATGGGCTGAGGTTGCTGAGGTATGGTGCATAGCAGGTCTAATGGCTATGTGGGTAATCAAAAATGGGATTGAAACTCCCTTCCCTATTTACTAGAATCCTTTTTTCCAGGTCTAAATATGATCACTGATACCGAAAAGCAAATAATTATTAGTCTCTGCCGAAGATATGGTGCCTCTGTAGCCTTTCTTTTTGGTTCTTCTATTGAACCAGATGGAGAGGCTGAAGATATTGACATTGGCATAAAAGGGCTTAAACCAGAATTATTTTTTAAGTTTTATGCAGAACTCATAAAGAGTATGACCAAAAATGTTGACCTTATAGACCTCTCAAAAAGGACTATGTTTAACGAACTCGTAGAAGAAGACGGTGTAAAAATATATGGTTGATTTGAAAAGGAGGGTAGAGGCGGAAATAGAAAATGTACTAAGGACACAAAAAGACTTAAAGACTGTACTCTTCGTGGAGAAAAAGACAAATGTAGAGTTAGCAGCTATAGCAACATTTCTCCTTAATATTTACAACGGAATAGAAAACATTCTTAAGCAAGTCTTGAAATCAAGGGGGATTAAGATACATAGGTCCGAGACCTAGCACAAAGAACTCCTGGATGTTTCAGTGACTCAAGGCCTAATAACAGACAAATTGGCTGATGAATTAAGAGAATACCTCGCCTTCAGACACTTCTTTATCCACTCGTATGGATTTATGCTTGACGAGGAGCACCTTAAGAGATTAACTGACAAGGTCTTTGATGTTTGGGGCGCTTTTTCTTCCAGGATTAATGAAGTATTAAAGGAATACAAATCATAGTTCATGAAATGTAGCGTTGGAGCTTGCTCCAACGCATTTTTGAACAAGGCGTACGAGCAAGCTCGTACGCTACATCTGAGGCCAAAGAAATGAGAAAGATTCTCTTAGGTATTTTATTCCTCTTTTTGTCATGGAATGTACTTGCCCAGGAGAAGGAACCCCTGAAGTCCCCCGACGTATCAGGACAGTGGACCCTTCACTTTAAGGGGGTAGAGTATGGCTGTCAGAACCAGTTGGAGAATGGGCCCAGGGAAGGCACCTTTGTATTCCACGTAACCCAGCAAGGGGATGACCTCACAGCTACTTTTACAGATGGGAAGACGACGAATCATTTCGTTGGAAGAGTCAATGGAACCGTGCTTACTGCTACAGTCCACGGGGTCTATCCAGAGAACTGCAAGGTAGTCACAGAGTTAGTGGGTAAGGTAGTCGGTAAGGTTATAAAAGGGACCTACTCGGGTAAGGAATTAAACTGTGAGACCTGCATCTGGGAGGGGGAATTTACTGCGGAGATTGTGCCCTGAACCAAGGTCTAAGGCCTTAGTGCTGGCCCTAACCCGGCGTACCCATCTTTCACCAGAGTCCTGGCATTGAATTATGGGCGGTTGGAATGAAAAGACTTTTCTTTTGCACGTTCCTAATCCTCTCGTCTTGCACGAAACCCCCTGATGTCTCAGGGCAGTGGACCTGCCATTGGAGGGGAGTAGGGCGCAATTGCCAAGACCTGCTGGGGGATATCCCCGGCGGAGGTACTGTTGTATTTTACGTGACCCAGCAAGGGAAAGACCTGACGGCGAGCTTTATTGATACGGATGGAAAATACGCCTGTCTCCTTATCGGAAACTTGAGTGGAACTACGCTGACTGGGACGGCCCAGGTAGTCTATCTGGGACACTGGAGGCTCTGCAGGATAGCCGCAGAGATGGTGGGTAAGGTAACTGGTAAGACAATAGAAGGCACCTTTTCCGGGAGGGAATTAGACTGCGAGACCTGTATCTGGGGGGGAGGATTTACTGTGGAGATTGTACCATAAACTAGGGGGTAGAGCAGGGAATAGGGAGTAGGGAGTAGCAATCTTTTATCTTGCTACCCCCTAATCCCCTAGTTTGCTATCCCCTATCCCCTACTCCCTAATCTGTCAGCAGGGACAGTGCCCCCTTCGCAGGGAGGGCAAAGTTGGAGCCGGCAAAACCGGTAAATATGCCATAAGTTATGCCTATCACCTTGCCCTCGTGGTCAAAGACTGGTCCACCGCTACCCCCTATGGTGGTCTGGGCATCAAAGACCAGCTTGTCTTCCGTGACCCCGGTTATGTGTCCTTGAGTAGCCAGGGGTCTTATGAGTCCTCGGTTGGAGAGTTCCAGGGCCAGCTCAATAAAACCTAAAGCCCTCTTGTAGACCAGTTCATCCATCACCTCCTTATCTATCCTTG
>MHYW01000114.1:1814-5990 GCA_001828545.1 Planctomycetes bacterium RIFCSPHIGHO2_12_FULL_52_36 | reverse complement strand
TGGTCTTGTATTTGCCGTACAACTCCAGTTCGTCTTCCCTTATACCCAGGCCCTCTGCTATCTCCTGGATGGGTTTCAACTTTGCCGCCTGTGCTATCTCAATGTCACTCGGAACTTTTTTTGCCATGATTGCCTGTGCCATTTTCTCATCTCCGCTTGTCTTAGTGGACTATATAGTAATGGATATTACCCTGTTTACTCAAATGAGTTCGTAGGGGCACGGCGCGCCGTGCCCCTACCAGTCTACCATCCGAGTCTAACTCCCTACTGCCTGAGTAGGTGCAGTACCTGCCCCCACGGTAGATAAAGGGGACTGCCAGGCCTCCTTCAGGCTGTAAATGCCTTCATGGATTAGCGTCCTGTCGTGCCTGTCCTTGATGACAAATACAGGCTCCTTTTTCACCTTGCCCAAAAGACCGTAAGGGATACCCTTTAAGGCCTTTTCAAAGGCCCCCACCATCTGGGGCCTCACCTCTACCAGGAAACGGGAGTTGGACTCGGAGAAGAGCAGGGTATCCTCTCCCTTAATGTCCCCCTCTATAGGAACCGCTCCGAGGCCCAACTCCATCCCTAAACCCCCGGCAAAGCTCATCTCGGCGGCGGCAACCGCCAGCCCCCCCTCCGAACAGTCATGACAGGCCCTCACCAGGCCCTTGCTGGTAGCCCTGGAGAGGGCCTCCATGGTCTTCCTTGCCCGATGGGCGTCTACCTTTGGCACACTGTTACCAATATGGCCATGGATGGAGTAGTAGTGCGAGCCTCCCAGTTCTTCTTTAGTCAGCCCTGCGATATATATGAGATTGCCAGGTTCTTTAGCATCCATAGAGACCGCCCTCCCTACGTCCTCCATTACCGCCAGGGCGGAGATAAGGAGGGTAGGAGGTATGTTTATAGCGGTATCACCCCTGCGGAACTCATTGTTAAGGCTGTCCTTGCCTGAGATGAAGGGGGTGCCGAAATAAAGGGCCATGTGGTAACAGGCCAGTGCCGCCCTGACCAGGGCGCCTAATTGGTCTGGCAGGTCCGTATTGCCCCATGAGAAGTTGTCCAGCAGGGCTACCCTGCTAAGGTCACCCCCCACGGAGATTATCTGTCTGAGGGCCTCGTCTATGGCAGAGGCCGCCATATGATAAGGGTCTATGTCTCCATACTTGGGGTTCATGCCGCAGGAGACTATTATGCCTTTACGGGAGCCCAGGACGGGGGTCACTATGCAGGCGTCTCCTGGGCCATCATTGGCCACCCCTTGCAGGGGCTTAAGTACACAGCCTCCTTGTACCTCATGGTCATACTGTCTGATGACCCACTCCTTACTGCACACGTTCCAGGAGGAGAGGATTCTCTTAAGGTCTACGGTGTAATCTCTCTTTTTAGGTAGGTTGGGTTCGGTGTGTTGGGGTTGGGCCCAGTGGGCCTTTTTAAGGGGACGAGGGAGGCCCTTGTGGAGGAAGTCCATCTCCAGCCCTCCCACCTCGTGTCCCTGATACATAAGGTGGAGTCTCTTGTCACGGGTGAACCTGCCAATCACGGTGGCCTCTACGCCTTCTGAATGGAAGAGGTCTACGATTTCCTCTATGCGCTTTGGAGGTACGGCCAGTACCATCCTCTCTTGCGCCTCTGACAGCCATATCTCCCAGTAGGAAAGGCCACTGTATTTGAGTGGTACCTTTTCCAGGTCTACCTCCGCCCCGGTGTCCTTCCCCATCTCTCCCACCGCAGAGGACAGCCCACCGGCCCCACAGTCAGTAATGGAGTGATACAGGTTTTTGTCCCTTGCCACCAGGAGGAGGTCCAGGAGTTTCTTCTCCGTTATGGGGTTGCCAATCTGTACGGCGCCCCCTGAGAGCACCTCCGAGTCCTCCGTAAGCTGAGCAGAGGAGAAGGTGGCCCCGTGGAGTCCATCACGGCCCGTCCTGCCCCCCACCAAAAGTATGGCGTCCCCAGGCACTACCTTCTTCTTACACCGATTCCTGGGTATGAGTCCCACCGTGCCGCAGAAGACCAGGGGGTTGGCCACGTAGCGGTCATCAAAGTATATGGCCCCATTGACCGTGGGTATACCCATGCGGTTGCCGTAATCTCTTACGCCCTGTACAACACCCTTAAAGACCCTCCTCGGGTGGAGCACCCCTTTGGGCAGGTGGCTATAGGGAAGGTCTGGACGTGCGAAACAAAAAACGTCTGTATTTAGGATAGGCCTGGCCCCAAGCCCACAGCCCAGTATGTCACGGATTACCCCTCCCAGCCCCGTGCTGGCCCCACCATAGGGCTCCAGGGCAGAGGGGTGATTGTGGGTCTCCACCTTGAAGCAAATGCCGTAATCCCCGTCAAATTCTATAATACCGGCATTATCCTGGAAGACGCTCACACACCAGGGCTTCCTGAGCTCCCTGGTGGCCCTCATGATGGTGCTCCCCAGGAGGTTATCTATCAGCTCCCCTTGGTACTCAATGTGTCCCCTGAGGGTCTTGTGCATGCAGTGTTCCGACCAGGTCTGGGCCAGGGTCTCCAGCTCTGCGTCCGTAGGCTCCCTACCTATCCGTTGATAGTAACGTTGAATGGCCTGCATCTCCTCAAGACTGAGTGACAACTGCCTCTGCCTGCTAATCTCCAGGAGTCTCTCCCGGCTGGCCTCCCTTAAGGGGATACTCACCTTATGGAAGTTATAGGCAGAGGGTTTTCTTTCGTGGGGGACACTATCCGCCTCAATGAAGACGTCTTCAATAGTATTATTGGCCAGTATCTTACTGGCAATAGTCTCAAGTTCTTCCCTGCTGAGTTCGCCACGGATGAGGTACTTCCTGGCCCTCTTCACCCACTCCACCTTGAGGCCCATGTCTGCTATCCCCTGGAGGGTGGTGGCCTCCACGGGGTCCATTACCCCTGGTTTCTTGACTACCTCAACGGTGTGGTACTGTGGCCTCTTACCCCTCTTGAGGCGGGAATTGTAGGCAAAGTCCTGCACGATGGTATCGGCCAGGAGTTCCGAACCTATCTTTTCTAATTGCTCCCCAGAGAGTCTCCCTTCCAGGAGATATACCTCCACCACCCTGACCTCTCTAACCCCCTTGATGCCCAGGGCATGTATCTCCGATAGGACGGTCTCTCCCAGGCGGTCTGGAAGATTTTCTTTTTGAAAGACCTCAATCCTGACTGGCATAGGTCTTAGAAAGACTTAAAGGTTCAAAGGTTTAAAGGTTTAAAAGTTCAAAGACTGTCCCGGCGGCCCTTGGCCCTCTTGAGCCTTGTAAAAAGCTGTCCAGAATCCCTTTCCTGGAGCACCCTTTTAATCAGGGCTATCTCCTTCTGAAAATCTGTAATAGCCTCAAGAAGCGACTCCCTATTCTGGAGGAGGATGTCCCGCCATAGGGCCGGGTCGCTGGAGGCAATCCTGGTAACGTCCCTGAACCCCCTGGCAGTGAAGGCCGGTTGGCCAGGCCGAAGGGTATTCACCAGGGAGGCGGCCACCAGTTGGGGGAGGTGACTTATAAAGGCTATTATCAAGTCATGTCCCTCTGGTGATAAGAACTTGACCTTTGCCCCAAGGGCTTCCCACATACTTTTCACTATACCTCTGGAGCGACTGTCTCTCCCTGCAGGGGTAAGGATACAAGTGGCTCCTTGAAAGAGGTCCGGACGGGCGGCCACAATCCCCCTTTGCTCAGAGCCTGCCAGGGGATGGCCTCCTATAAATCCCACACCTTTGACTGGAGACCTGGTACCTCTAATTACTGCCCGTATTTGCTCTACAATATGCTCCTTCGTACTACCAACATCGGTAAGGACAGAGCCTGCCTTCATCCACGGCAGTATCTTCTCTGCAAGCTCAGGGATAAGTTTCACCGAGGTGCAGAGGACTACAATATCGGCCTCCCTAACACCTTCCTTCAGGTCTTTGGTGGCATGGTCTACGGCGTGCATCTCCAGGGCCTTTTCCAGGGAGGCGTCTCTGTGTCCGACACCAATAACCCGCCTTGCCAGCTTACGTTCCTTTAGTCCCAGGCCGATAGAGCCGCCTATGAGACCGGGGCCAACAATAGACACTATTCCCAGGCTGCCTTGTTTTTGCATTTGGGTTTGTGGCAGGGCCACTCCCGCCGGTGTATGGACTTTAGACTACAGACTATGGACATTAGGCTTTAGACTTTTTTTCCCAAGGTCTAGGGTCTAAAGTCC
>MHYW01000114.1:0-1801 GCA_001828545.1 Planctomycetes bacterium RIFCSPHIGHO2_12_FULL_52_36 | reverse complement strand
TTTTTTCCCAAGGTCTAGGGTCTAAAGTCCAAGACAGTGGCAGGACCACCCTTGACGATATGCTACAGAACAAAATTCATTACAGGAAAAGTCCTGAAGGTTACAATATTTAGGAGATTTTGTCAATGGTTTTCCATTGGCGCCATGTTATAGGGAGTAAGGGCACCGTGCATCGTGCCCTATACCACCTACTGACTTCTTCCCACCGTTCTCACCCGCTTAGCTGAAGATGCACGCTAACCTTTATCCTTGACATAGTAGCTGACGCTTTGATACAATAAAATATATAAATTTTATCCTTCCCAGTATGCCTGAGGCGGTTCAGGTAGGGCCAATTTAAGTCTTTGTGTCTACGCATATTAAGGGGTTAAGAAATGTTACGTTTTGACAAACGCAGGCGTAACCTGGAGCAGGACGACTATACATTTGAACTCCAGGATGTAAAAGAGCCTAACCTTTATAGAGATATGTTCTCCTATGGGCAGGTACCCAAGATACCTTTCAACTACCGCCTCAGCCCTATGGACCCCCCAGAGGATATATGGATTACCGATACCACCTTCAGGGATGGACAGCAGTCAAGACCCCCTTTCACCGTAAAACAGATTGTTGACCTGTACGACCTCCTCCACCAGTTAGGGGGAAAACAGGGGCTTATCAGGCAGTGCGAATTCTTCCTCTACACAGACAAGGATAAAGAGGCCGTGGTCAAATGCCTGGAGAGGGGGTATAAATATCCAGAGGTCACTGGCTGGATAAGGGCCAACAAGAAGGATTTTAAGCTGGCGAAGGAAATGGGGCTAAAGGAGACGGGTATCCTCACCTCTGCCTCCGATTACCACATCTTCCTCAAACTAGGCAAGACCAGGCGGCAGGCCATGGAGGACTATCTGGACATCGTAAGGTCAGCACTGGAAGTGGGCATTATCCCTCGCTGTCACTTTGAAGACATTACCAGGGCCGACTTTTATGGATTTGTAGTCCCCTTTGCCCAGGAACTCATGAAGCTCTCGGAAGAGAGCAAGATACCTATAAAGATACGTTGTTGCGACACCATGGGTTACGGTGTTGGCTACCCTGGGGCTATGCTCCCCAGGAGCGTAGCGGGTATCGTCTACGGACTCAGCCATTTTGCCAAAGTGCCCCCAGAGAATCTGGAATGGCATGGGCACAATGACTTTTATCGGGCGGCATCCAATGCTACCACCGCCTGGCTCTACGGTTGCAGTGGGGCTAACGGTACCCTCCTGGGTATCGGGGAGCGCACGGGAAATACACCCGTAGAGGCATTGGTCATTGAATATATGTCCTTGAGGGGTGATGACAGCATTGACACCACCTTAATTACCGATATAGCCAATTACTTCAGGAAAGAGATAGGTCACCATATCCCACCTAATCAACCCCTGGTAGGCTCTCACTTTAACGTCACCATGGCAGGGGTACACCTAGACGGTCTCCTCAAGAATGAGGAGATATATAACATCTTTGATACCAGAAAACTGCTTAAGATACCCCCAGGGGTAGCGGTTAATGACAAATCTGGGGTAGCTGGTATCCTTCACTGGATAAAGGTTAACCTTGACGTCCCGAAGGGTGACTTAACCAAGTCCCATCCCGGCATTGCAAAGATTAAAGATTGGGTAGTGGAACAGTACGCCAAAGGCAGGGTCACAACCATATCTGATGAAGAGATGATGGAGCAGACCAGGAAGCACCTACCCGAACTCTTTGAGCTTCCCCAGGAGGCTGTAGAGAGCCTTGAGACTGCATGAATACCAGGCCAGGGAGATACTACAAG
>MHYW01000113.1 GCA_001828545.1 Planctomycetes bacterium RIFCSPHIGHO2_12_FULL_52_36 | reverse complement strand
TCTACCCAACTGCCCCTCTCAGGGATTATTCTGCAGGAGTGGAGCCTCTTCTCTGCGTACACCTCCTCAAGGAAGTCTACGCCTGGGGAGCGGTGGAGCTGGATGACGACGACCCTCTCCTTGCCATTGATGACGAACTCCCCCCCGCCCACCATTACTGGCATCTCTCCTATGTAGGCGTCCTCCTCTATGCTCTCTTGCTTCTCCGTATTAGTAAACCTCAGGCGGAGGCGTAAGGGTCTCCCATAGGTAAGCCGTAACTGTTTGCACTCCTCTGCGGTGTACCTGGCCTTCCCCAGCTCGTACTTTACGTACTCCAGTACGAGTTTTTCATCGTAACTCTTTATGGGGAATATCTCCCTCAGGATGGCCTCTAACCCCTTGTTCCCTCGTCTTGAAGCAGGGACGTCTGCCTGGAGGAAGCTCCTGTAGGCCCCTGTCTGTATCTGGGTGAGGTTGGGCACCTCAAGGACTTCAGCGACTTTACTGTAATCTCTTATTTCCATTTTGCTTTCTTACGTAGTCCTGAATACTCCGTCTCTACTTGACCTCCACTGTGGCCCCGGCCTCTTCCAGCTCTTTTTTGATCTTGGCAGCGTCTTCCTTGCTAACGCCTTCCTTCAGGGGCTTCGGTGCAGAATCTACCAATTCCTTTGCCTCTTTGAGGCCAAGGGTAGTGTGGACCCTTACCACTTTAATAACCTGGATCTTGTTGGCCCCTGCAGATTTGAGGATGATGTCAAAGGTGGTCTTCTCCTCGGCTGGGGCGGCGGCTGGTGCTCCCACAGCGGCTACAGCCACTGGGGCTGCCGCCATGGCGGTCACATCAAAACGTTCCTCAAAGGCCTTCACTAATTGTGAGGTCTCTAGTAAGGTCAGCCCACCTACCAGATCCAGTATCTGGTTTATTTTTTCCGAGGGGGCTGTCTTTGCTGTCTCAGTAGTCATCTTTTATCCTCCAGTATTGCTTAGTACCGTTTCAACTCTTTCAACTCTTTCTATCCAGTGCCATCCCAGCTTTTCACCTAATTTAGCTAGCTGGGGCGGCACTAGTACCTTCTTTTTCTCTCTTGTCCTTAAGGGCCTCTAAGTCGCCCAGCAGTTTGTGGAGAGGGGCGCTCAGTACCGCAGCCAATCTACTCATGGGGGCCTGCAGGAGTGTGACAAACTGGGTGTGAAGGACGGGTTTGGTTGGCAGCTTGGAGAGTACTTCCACCTCCGGGCTTGATATTACATTGCCCTCTACCATCCCTCCCCTTATCTTCAGGGCAGGCACCTTCTTTGACCACTCTACTACGGTCTTGGCCAGTACCGCTGAGTCTATTGGCCCACTTACCAGGGCAGAAGGTCCTTCCAGTAGCCTCCCTATCCCTTCCAGGCCTATCTCCTTGAAGGCCAAAGAGGCCAGGGAGTCTTTTACTATCTCCAGGTGTATCTTCTTCGTGTAGAGGTCTTTCCTTAGCTCGTTAGCCTCCAGGGACTTCAGGCCTTGATAGCCTACCACCATACAGTTTCTGGTATGCTGGTACCTCTGGGCCAGTTCTTTTACTATCGCCTTATTTATTATGCTGACCATGGTTTTCAGATAGTTAGTTTTATGCCAGGACTCATCGTAGCAGAAAGACATATCTTCTCTACAAAGGTCCCCTTGGCTGAAGGGGGCCTAGAGGCCACGATGTGGGATACAAAGGCATGTATATTCTCTTGCAGGTCTTCCGCAGAGAAGGAGAGTCTTCCTACCAGTGCATGTACGTTTCCTCCTGCATCGCTCCTGTATTCGATCTTCCCTGCCTTAAACTCCCCTACGGCCTTTTCCACATCTTCTGTAACCGTCCCGGATTTAGGAGAGGGCATCTTTCCCTGTGGCCCCAGTACCCTCCCCAGTTTTCCAATCTGGCGCATCATGTCAGGGGTGGCTATGGCCACGTCAAAATCCATCCAACCCCCTTCTACCTTCTTTATAAGCTCATCAGAGCCCGCCTCTTCGGCGCCGGCCTTAAGGGCCTTTTCCGCACGTTCCCCTGTGGTAAAGACTACTACCCTTCTAGACTTGCCTACCCCTTTGGGCAACGAGAATGCGTCTCTTAACATCTGGTCCGAACGTTTTGGGTCTATACCCAACTTAAAGGAGAGTTCCACGCTCTGGTCGAATTTTGCCGGCGGGAAACCCTTCAGGATATCCACGGCCTCTTTTATGGAATACTCCTTATTGCCGTCAAACCGCTTCTTGCTTTCAATGTATCTCTTGCTCCGGGCAACCACTGGTTAATCTCCTACCGTCAGGCCCATACTCCTTGCCGTCCCTTCTACCATCTTCGCCGCCTCCTGGAGGTCTTTGGTGTTAAGGTCTGAGAGCTTGGCCTTGGCTATATCTAAGACCTGTTGTTTTGTTACCTTGCCCACCTTCTCCTTGTTGGGAACCCCTGAACCCTTGGCTATGCCTGATGCCTGTTTCAGTAGCACGGAGGCTGGGGGAGACTTCAGTACGAAATCAAAGGTTTTGTCTTTATAAATAGTTAATTCTACTGGAGTTATAATACCAGGACTACTCTTGGTCTTCTCATTAAATTTAGAGACGAAGAGCCCAATATTTACCCCATGCTGGCCCAGGGCTGGCCCCACAGGAGGGGCTGGTGTGGCCTGACCTGCTGGTATCTGGAGCTTTACCTTCGCTATTACTTCCTTCTTTGCCATTTATATTATACCGTATTATACCGTCTCTACTTGCCAGTATTCTAGCTCTACCGGGGTTGCCCTTCCAAAGATGGTGATAATTATCCTCACCCTCCCAGTCCCTTCCATAACCTCTTCCACTATGCCCTCAAAGTTCTCAAAGGGGCCTTCCTTGACCCTGACCCTTTCTCCTTCCTTGAAATGTATCTTGGCCTTGGGTCTCTCCTCTCCCTTTTCCACCTCCGACAGCATCTTTTCTACCTCATAAGTGGCCATGGGTACTGGCTTGGTGCGTTCTCCTCCCAGAAAGTCCCCTGACCCTGGGGTTTCTCTTATGAGGAACCAGACATCGGAAGGCATGTTCCCCTGTTCGTCCACCTCTACTTCTGCCATAATATAACCAGGGAAGACTTTCCTTTCGCTAATCCTCTTTTTGCCGCCTTTAATCTCAGAGACCCTTTCCGTGGGCACCAAGACCTTGGAGACCTTGTTTTCTAGGCCCCTGGCCTTTATGCACTCCTCCAGGGCCTTTCTTACCTTATCTTCTTTGTTACTCTGTACCCTCAGTACAAACCACTTCTTCATACGATTACAAGCACACTCAATGTGGATTAGTGAGATACCTTTCTTGCCGATAGATACCTAGAGGCCAGACTGGAGGAATATTACTATAAGATTTGGGGTATTCCTCTTAGATGCTAACCTGCCCTGCCCAAGGCAGGATACCTTCATAGAAAACCTATCCATTGCATGACCCTTGTTATTACCCAATCTACCCCAAAGATGTAAATACCTAATACGATTACCGAGAATATCACCACCACCGTGGAGCCTGTAAGTTCCTCTCTGGTGGGCCAGGAGACCTTCTGGAGTTCTCCTTGCGTATCTATTAGGAACTCCACCACCTTTTTACTATTACTATCCAGCGTCCCGAGGCCTGTCTCAAGGCCCGTAGTCAGTGCCCCAATAATAACCGCACTGATGACAAAAAATACAACGGCACTGACAAGACCCCAGGTGAGTGGCATCTCTACCAGTGGTACTCTGGCACCCGCATACACCTCCGGGGACTCTATGAAGCTCCCGTATAAGGCATGGGCGGCCATCAGGGCCAGGAGCCCAAGACCTGCCCCTATAAAAACCCTTGCATGAATCCCTTGGTTTTTTTTATAAATCTCTAGAGCCATTCCCGGCCCGATGTTAATGGCAGGTCCGGAGGGACTCGAACCCCCAACACCCGGATTTGGAGTCCGGTGCTCTACCATTAGAGCTACGGACCTATTTTCTCACTATTTTTTGTGTTCCTTATGCACCGTATGTTTCCTGCAGCAGCGACAATACTTCTTAAGCTCTAACTTCTCCGTAGCCCTGGCCTTCCGGGTACTCCGGTAGTTCCTACCGGAACACTCGGAACAAATTAGGGTTATAGCTTCCCGTACCATTACTTAAGTATCTTGGTAACTACCCCAGCCCCCACGGTATGACCACCCTCTCGGATAGCAAACCGGAGGTTCTCTTCCATGGCTATCGGGGTAATAAGTTCTATGGAGAGCTTTACGTTGTCACCAGGCATGACCATGTCCGTCCCCTGAGGTAGGTTTGCTACGCCGGTAACGTCCGTAGTCCTGAAGTAAAACTGGGGCCTGTAGCCCTTGAAGAAGGGGGTGTGCCTGCCTCCCTCTTCTTTGGTCAGGATGTATACCTCCGCCTCAAAATTCGTATGGGGGGGGATACTTCCCGGAGCCGCAAGTACGTGTCCCCTCTCAAGTTGTTCTTTCTCTATCCCTCGTAGGAGTATACCTAAATTGTCCCCAGCCTGACCTTCATCCAGGGTCTTATTAAACATCTCCACCCCGGTCACCACCGTCTTCTTTACCTCCAGGCTGAGGCCCACTATGTCTATCTCTTCTCCAACCTTTACCTTGCCCCTCTCCACCCTTCCGGTACCCACGGTGCCCCTACCCTTTATACTGAAGACGTCTTCTATAGACATAAGGAAGGGCTTGTCTATCTCCCTCTTGGGGGTGGGGACATAGTTGTCCACGGCGTCCATTAACTGCCATATTGGCCCGCACTTTGGGCACTCCCTCTTGGCGCAACCGCAATCACGGGCATTCAAGGCCGAGCCCTTAATCACCGGGATATCGTCCCCTGGGAATTTGTACTTCTTTAATAGTTCCCTGACCTCCATCTCCACCAAATCCTGGAGTTCCTTATCCTCTAAGGCATCTAGCTTGTTCATAAATACCACTATGGCAGGTACCCCTACCTGACGGGCCAGGAGGATATGCTCCCTGGTCTGGGGCATAGGCCCATCCGGGGCGCTGACTACTAGTATAGCCCCGTCCATCTGGGCCGCCCCTGTAATCATATTCTTTATGTAGTCTGCATGGCCTGGGCAGTCCACGTGTGCGTAGTGTCTCTTTTCCGTCTCATACTCTACGTGAGAGATAGCAATGGTGATGCCCCTTTCCTTTTCCTCCGGGGCATTGTCTATGGTATCAAAGGGCCTCTCCTTGGCCAGTCCTGCCTTTGCAAGGATGTGAGTTATCACGGAGGTCAAGGTAGTTTTGCCGTGGTCTATGTGTCCAATAGTTCCAACGTTTACGTGGGGCTTCGTTCTCTTAAATACTTCCTTTGCCATATCACCTTCTCCTTAAGTTTAAATCTGTGGCCCGCTTATGAAGCTGGAGCTGCTGATGGGATTTGAACCCATGACCTCGTCCTTACCAAGGACGCGCTCTACCACTGAGCCACAGCAGCATATACTGGAAAACTAAAATTATATCAATTAAAAGATATTTGTCAAGGGTATCTATTTTCTATCGTCTTGAGAGCTCTACAAAAGTCTACACAGCGCTACTTGTCATTCTGAGCGAAGCGAAGAATCTCGTTATTTAGCTGAGATTCTTCGGTCGCTTCGCTCCCTCAGAATGACATTTTTGGCGTTTTTCAGAGGTCTCGTCTTACGATTTAAATTGTTTTGCCCCCACTTAATAAATAAATGGAGCGGGCGATGGGAATCGAACCCACATAGCTAGCTTGGAAGGCTAGCACTCTACCATTGAGCTACGCCCGCATGTAATTTCAGGGGTTAGGGACCAGGGGCCAGGGATCGTAGAAATACTTATTTTTAATAATACCTAATCCCTGACCCCTACTCCCTAGCCCCTAATCCCTAATCCCTGACCCCTAGAATGGTGGGGAGAGGAGGATTCGAACCTCCGAAGGACTTCGCCAACAGATTTACAGTCTGTCCCCTTTGGCCACTCGGGTATCTCCCCGTTATCTGCTCCCGGCCCTCGGTCTTCAACTTCTGCCTCCAGGTCTCACGTATCGGTATTCCGATTGCTGACCCTCCTGAGGCGGAGAGAGCTGAATACTACTAACCGATTGTTGACAGCTCACGCCCAAGGCGGATTCGCCTACGGCGAACAATTGCTGATTGCTGGGCAGGCCGTGCCTCACGAAATGGAGCTAGCGGCGGGATTTGAACCCACAACCTGCTGTTTACAAAACAGCTGCTCTGCCATTGAGCTACGCTAGCCTAAAACCTTTATTATAATAATAGCTCTGTCTTTTTCAAGGGCTAAAAGTGTTTTTATGTGGATGCCGTAGATATGAAAAGTGTTTTTATCCCCCCTCTCTTCTGGTATATTATACCGCATAGAGACATGTATTACCTCCTGGCCATATTTGTACTGCTATCCTCTACTGAGGCATGGGCTCAGGTAACGACATGCTTTTCTCCCCAGGGGGGGATAAAAAACCAACTCCTGCAAGGCATCCAGGAGGCAAAGACCTCCATAGACATCGCCGCCTTTCAATTCACCTCCGGTGACCTGGCAGAGGCCCTCCTCCTTGCGAAAGACCGTGCGGTCAGGGTGAGGCTGCTACTGGACCACCAGGAGGCCCAGAAACCTACCTCCCTGGCCCCCTTCATGAGAGAACAGGGACTGGAGGTAAAGTCTATCCCGGGGAGACTGGGTGGTCAGATGCACCACACGTTTATTATATTTGATTCCAAAAAGGTCTTTACTGGCTCATACTCCCTCACCGGGTATGCAGAGAAATTTAACTACGAGAACGCCCTCTTCCTGGAAGAACCTACACTAATAGCCAGGTACAAGGCCCACTTCAATAAACTCTTTGGAGAACCCCCTGAAGAGAGACCTGCCGTAGTGGCCGAGCTTGCTCGGCACTTCATTGGCCTATCCCTCTACCAGATACAGCAACGCCTCTCGGGAGGTCCCACCTCTGAGAGGGATGCCTTCTGGAGTCACTGTCAAGGCATGTACGTCAGGGGAGAGGGGGAGATTACCCAACTCTACCCTGACCTCACCAGGCTCACCCTTAATGACCAGGGGATAGGGGTAGAGATAGCCCTGGAAGGCCGCCTCTCCCCACTTAAAGAAGGACAGAGGGTGAGTTACACAGGTAGATTGATAAAGAGGCCTTCTACTGACAAGACCTTTATCCTTGATAAAGGGACTATTAATACAGGAGGGTAAACGAATGCCTAGAGGAATCCTTTCCATTGCCCTACTTTCTTGTCTACTGGCTTGCTCCGCCTCAGGCGGATCAGTCGCACAGGCTTCGGCCGTGAGCTCAGCCGAACCGGCCCAGGAAGACCCGGAACACCTGACACAGCACGCCGTGGAACTCATGAGGAGGGGTCAGCATGAGGAGGCCCTGAAGGCCTACGACCGTGCCCTATCCATCAGGCCCGATGATTACAAGACCTGGTACAACAAGGCCCAACTCCTGGACCACCTGAAGAGATACAAGGAGGCCGTGGAGGCCTACGACCGTGCCACCGGCCTGAACCCCCTCTTTTATGATGCCTGGATAAACAAGGGACTGTCCCTGGTGCGGGTGGAAGAGGATCACAGGGAACAGGTGGAGTCAGCCATAAGGGCCTACGAAAAGGCCATTGAACTGAGGCCCACTTCCTACGAGGCATGGCTAAACAAGGGTAATGCCCTCACCAGACTACGCCGCTACGAAGAGGCACTGAAATGCTACGATAAATGCATAGAGCTAGACCCCAGGCTCCACGCCGCCTATACGGACAAGG
>MHYW01000112.1 GCA_001828545.1 Planctomycetes bacterium RIFCSPHIGHO2_12_FULL_52_36 | reverse complement strand
TACTCAGGGATTCCTTGTCCACTATCCCGGTCTCTATTGGTATCTCTAATGGGACCATCTGACCCTCCAGGAAGACCGCCACCGTCCCTATAGTTACCCTTCCGATGGTCCCCGGATACTGTATAACGTCTGCCCTCAAAGGACCACCCTTTCTTATGGCCTGTTTGGCCTCGGGCGTGGCGTCATATCCCACTATAAAGACCTCCCGCTTACCGGCCGCCTCCAGGGCCGCCATGGCCCCCAGGGCAGTATTGTCATTGATGGCAAAGATGCCCCTGAGCTTGGGGTGGGCCAGGAGCATGTTCTGTGTTATTATCATGGCCCTATCTCTATCACCCCCGGCCGAGGGTTCATCTACTATCGTCATGCCTGGATACTTGGAGACGGCCTCCTTGAAGCCAGCCACACGTTCCTGGACACTGGTCACCTCGGGGTGGTCTATTATGGCCACCTCTGCCTCATACCCAAGGAGCTTGGCCAGATATTCCCCCCCCAGACGCCCCCCCTGACGGTTATCCGAGGCAATGTGGCAGATTACCCTGGCCTCCTGGGCCCTTATGTCTGCCGTAAAGACCGGAATGCCTGCCTTACCGGCCCGCTCTATGGCACTCCCTATACCCGTAGAATCCACAGGGCATATTACCAGGGCATCTACTCCCTGCACTACAAAGTTTTCCACCTGGGTAGTCTGGAGGTTCAGGTCTTTTTCTGCCGATTGTATCATGAGCTTTATCCCCCTCCCCTTCGCCCCCTCCTGCATCCCCTTTTCCAGCTCCTGGTAGAAGACGTCACGGGTAAGGAGCGTAACGCCCACCAGGCGTTCCTTTGTTTGAGATCCGTCTGCGGCGGATGCCACCCCCTTTACCTCTACTGAGGCCATAACCCCTAGAATCAACGTAAGAAACAAGAAAAATTTTTTAATCATCCGCCTCTCCTTGTTAACTTGCCGTAGGGGCGACCCGACGGGTCGCCCCTACCAAACGGACCAGATAATTATCCTTAGGGTCTCAACAGCTTACCATTTTCCCCAGAAAGTGCAAGGCGATGAACTAGGGAATAGGGGGTAGGGGGTAGGGAATAGTAAGATTTTATCTTGCTATCCCCTGCTCCCTATTCCCTGGCCCCTAGCTCAGGTTGACAGGGGCTGGAGGGGGTGATATATTTCCGATTAAAGATGCTTACCTGGCTTATAAGCAGTAAACCCTTCCAGATACTATACCTTGCCTACAGTTGGGTGCTGGTGTGCACTGTATGGTTCGTCGGCTATCTCCTTGCCATGTTGGTATCTATTGGGAGCCGGAGGCGGGATGAGATTTACAACTCTTTCTGCCGGGCCAGCGCCTGGGTCATCGTAAAGGGGTTAGGTATGCGGGTGAGGGTGGAGGGCCGGGAGGACGTGCCCAAGGGAGAACCACTTATCTTTATTTGTAACCATCAGAGCCTTCTTGACATAAAATTGGCCTTTGCCTTTATGCCTGTAAATTTTTGTTTCGTCTCTAAGGAAGAAATAACCAGGATTCCCATAGTGGGTAGTTATATGAAGACCGCCGGCCATATCGGTATGCCAAGAGAGGAAGACAGACGGGCCTACGTAGTCCTACTGGAGATTATAAAGAAGGCTAAAGAGGGCAAGTCCTTACTCATCTTCCCCGAAGGCACAAGGAGCCCCGATGGAAAGTTGGGTCCCTTTAAAAGGGGGGTTGCCAACATCATCTTAAAGTCAGGCAGGAGGGTAGTCCCTACGGCCATCATTGGCAGCCGGGAATTCCTGCCCAGGGAGAGTTGGCTGTGCCACCCTGAGCACAGGGACATAACTATACGCTTCGGCAGACCCATTGGATTCCACCATTTGGACAAGGTCCCCAGGGAGGAATCCTTGATAGTGCTGGAGGAGTTAAGACAAGAGGTAAAGAAACTCCTGGGGGAAGAAGTAGGGGCAATTCATGAATTGCCCCTACAAAGCGACGACAAAAAGGCGGTAGTACCACAGGTTCGCCACGGCGAATCTGCCAGAGGCATGACATCAAGGGAGGAGGCCCGTGGCTGAAGGTGGCATCCGCCCCAGGCAGACTCCCGAAGAGAGGCCCGGACTCTGGGAAGACATCCTTAGTTCGGGCAGGGATATAATCTTTAGACCGCAGGTATTCTTCCAGGGTATGCCCCTAACGGAGGGCTACCTGAGACCCGTACTCTTTGCCTCCACTGTCTTTCTCATCGTCCTGGCATACAACGTCTTGTTAGTAGCCACGGGGCTTCCATTCCCTAACGGGCAGGGGGTAAAGGATAATGCCCTGCTGTGGGGCGCCTTACTGAAGGCCCCTGTGCTCTACGCCCTCTGGATACTGGGCCTCTTCCTTGGGTCGGCGATCCTCCATCTTTCCTTTAGACTCCTTAAGGGTAAGGCAACCTTCCAGGGTACCTTCCGTCTCTTTGCTTATAGTACGGTGGCAAATCTCCTGAGCCTCGTCCCTTTATTTGGGCAGTACCTCTCCACCGTGTATGCCTTGGTATTAATAATGTTCGGTGGGAGATACGTGCATGGGCTATCCAGTCCCAGGTCAATAGCCGCCCCCCTCTTACCTGCCTTGTTGGCCTGGGCCGTCCTCTTTACCCTTATTTATACAGGCGTCCTGCCACTGGAGAAACTCAAGGAGGGGCTGAGGCACTAAAGAGCAGGGATCAGGGGTCAGAGGTCAGGGGTCAGGGATAGGTATTATTAAGTATTTTTACAACCCCTAGCCCCTGGCCCCTGACCCCTGACTGACCCCTGGCCCCTGGTTTCACCGTCTCCTCAGCAGATACTCAAAGGCGCTCATAACGGCTACGGCCCCCTGGCCGCAGGCAATGACTATCTGCTTGTCCTTTACGTTGGTCACGTCCCCAGCGGCGAAGAGTCCAGGGACGCCCGTCCAGGTATCGCAGTCTACTATTATCTCCCCCCGTTCGTTCATCCGCACCAGACCCCCGGCAAAATCACTGTTGGACAGGAGACCTATCTCTACAAAGACGCCATCCACCGTCAGGCTCTTATATTCATCCCCCTTGGGAAAGCTTTTTATTGTAATACCCTTGACCATCTCCTCCCCGGCAATTGCCTCTGCTACATAGCCTATTATCGTCTCAATGTTGCTGGCGGCCTTAACGTTTTCAATTAACGGCGCCTCATCGGCCCTCCACTCACGGCGAGAGACGAGATAGACCTTGCTGGCAATCCTTGAGAGTTCAAAGGCGGCTGATAGGGCTGAATTCCCTCCACCCACCACCGCCACGGTGGCGTCGGCAAAGAGGGGAGCATCGCAAGTGGCACAGTAGCTGACCCCCTTCCCCCTATACTTATTCTCCCCTGTTACCCCTAACTGCCTGGGTCTGGCCCCTGTGGCTATTATACATGCCCTGGCCGCATGTTCCTTTCCAGAGGCGGTCTGGGCCACAAAAAGGCCATCCTGACGGGAAAGCCTTGTAATCTTTTCTCCCAGGCATTGTTCTATGTCAAACTGGCCCATCTGGGATCTGAACTTGTCCACCAGTTCTGGTCCCGTTATGTACTGGAAACCGGGGTAGTTCTCTATGCCGAAAGTGGTGGCCACCTGGCCACCCACGTCTTCGCTGACCATTACAATATCTATCCTCTTCCTGGCGGCATAGATGGCGGCCGTCATCCCGGCAGGGCCGCACCCAAGTATCATTAACTCGTGAACTGTCCCCATCCCTTAATTAGATTCGCTCACCAGAAGCCTAACCTGCCCCCTATTCCTGCCCTTCCAGGATCTTTTCAATCCTTGCCTGGTCAAAGCCTATCATTACCTCTTCTCCGGCTACGATAACTGGGACGCTCCGCCCCCCGCTTATGCGAATCATCTCCTCCCGAGCCTCTTTATCCTGGGCCACATTGCACTCTTTGTACTGAACCCCCTTCTTCTTGAAGTAGTCCTTGGCCTTGAGACAATAAGGGCAAGTGGGGGTGGTATAAATCTTGATGTCTACCATAGGCATGCTCCTTTTAATAGGAATTATAAGAGTCTCTGGGACTGAATATTATTAGATTTGGCAGGAAACTTCAAGCTGAAAGAGACGGAGAGCCAGGGGTCAGGGGATAGGGGGCAGGGGTTAAGGGGGCAGAAGAATTGTGAATTTGGAATTGCGAATTTTTAAATCCGCATTCCGCAATCCGAAATCCGCAATCCCTAGTCCCTAATCCCTGGCCTCTGGCCCCTAGTCCCTGTCCCCTGGCTCCCCATGTGCATATACTTCACAAACAAAAAAAAGCCTTGCTTGACAGGAATTTTTTTTATGATATATTGTAGGTTGACGCGGGGTAGAGCAGTCCGGTAGCTCGTCGGGCTCATAACCCGGAGGTCGTGGGTTCAAATCCCACCCCCGCTACCATTTTCTCAGTTTACGAGGAACTTAGAGGCACAAATCTGAGCCAATAAAGCTTAAAAAGATGGGCTTGGGTCTGTGCCTTTTTTTATCAAAAGGTACCAGGGTAGTGCCTGGCACCAAAGGGAAAGAAAGGATCAAAAATGGCAACGGGAAAGGTGAAGTGGTTCAGTGATAAGAAGGGGTTCGGATTCATCACCTCAGCGGATGGCAAGGATGTATTCGTACACCATACCGGCATTAAAGGGGAAGGACGTAAGACCCTCCAGGAAGGTGATGAGGTGGAGTTTGAGGTCAAACAGGGCCCCAAAGGGGAGCAGGCCATTGATGTAGTAGTCAAGCGATAGTCCCTCCGCCCAAGGCGGATTTTCAACTTGTCGGGAGTGGCCGATTCGGCTGAGGCCCTTCAGCAATAAGCCCAGGGCCGAACTGCTCACAGCCGAAGCCCTGCCATTTGGAAAAGTAGACAGTAGTCAGCAAACAGTAGACAGGGAAAAGAACTTCTACCCAACACTTATGTCTATTGTTTTGTTGAGACCCGGTACTTCCAGTGAGGATGCAGTAATGGACGTCGTAGACATCTTCCAGCATCGGGGCAAATACTTCAATGTCCTCCAGGGAACCCAACGGTCACAAACAGGGGTAATGACCCTTGGGGTAGGGCAGGACACAGGCGGGGGGGACGTCCATTCAGGAGACCAGGTTATTTACATAGTAGAGGGGAAGGCCCTTTTAAGGCTGGGTAAAGAGGAGGTCCTCGCAGAGGCCGGCACCCTTATCACGATCCCTGCCGGCACCCTCCACTCGGTCTGCAACAAAGGAGATACCCCCTTGTTCATCCTCACCGTATATGCCCCACCAGTATATTGACGTAGACCTGCCCAGATGAAACCCCCGTAAAACCGATAAGCCCCAAGTCATTGCGAGGAGCGGAGCGACGAAGCAATCTCTCTAAGTAATGGATATCCAGGGCCTATCTTTAACCAATGAGATTGCTTCGGGACTAAAGTCCCTCGCAATGACAGCTACAGCTTCCGCAATATCTCCAGTATTTCTTGGGGATCCGGGCGGACCATGAGGTTGGGAGAGACCCTAATCCAGCGGACAACGCCTTCTTTATCCACGATTAAAGTAGCCGGTCTGGAGACGTCTTCCCCCTCGTATCCACTCCTGGGGTGCAAGAGCCCGTACCTGGTAATTATTTCCCTGTTGGAATCGGATAGGAAGGTTACATCTAGCCCCGTTTTTTGTTTGTACGCCGCCAAGGATTTAGGGCTGTCGGCACTGATGGTAACGACCCTGGCCCCCAATTTCTCTATCTCAGCCAGCCTTGCCCCAAGACCTTGGAGCTCTGCACCGCAGGCGGGTCACCATATACCCCTGTAAAATACAAGGACGGCCCCAGCCTTACCCTTAAGGCTGGAGAGGGTAAACAAGTTGCCCTGTTGGTCAGGGAGGGTGAAGTCCAGGGCAGGCTGGCCCAATGCCACCTTGACCTCTGCCCTGGGCAGGCTGGCATAAATGAATCGTACGTAGACAAACCCAGCAGATATTAACAGGGTAAGGACCAGCGGCGCCAGGGTCCAGGCCGATTTCTCCCGTCTTAAATTATACGACGCCCAGGCCACTGCCCCTGACAATATTAGCAGGTTGGGCAGGGCCGTGTTCCTGGCCCAGGGGACACCTATAAGCAGGAAGTAACTACCCACCCCCAGCAGGGCCAGTAACACCGAACCAATCTGAAAGAATCTTAGTTTCATTCTTAGAGACCTACGTAAAACTCCTATTTATACAATGTAGGGGCGGGTTTAAAACCCGCCCCTACCCTATCTAATTTACTGCAAAGGGGCATTTTTGAGTTCTTCCTCAAGACTCTCCATTGAGGATTTGGCCTCCTCAAATTCTTTAGTCTTGTCCGAAAATTCCATTGCCATGCCAGAGCGTCCTTCGTCATACGTACCTTGCTGTGTACGCAGTTTCGTTTCTTCACCCTCCCTTAGCTCGTATTCTAACAAGGGGCGATGTGATAATAGCTTCTCCTCTATGACTAGCCCGCCGGGGCCGCCTTGCTGTACTTGTACTTGCTGTACTTGCTGTCCTGGCTGTATTGGCTGTACTGGCTGTACTGGCTGTGCTTGCTGTACTGGTTGTCCTAGCTTGCCCATGGCATCCTCTATCCTTGTTTGCCATTCCATCGTACGCCCTATCTTTTCGTCCATCTTCTTTGCATCGTAGATACGTCTCTCTTCGGTGCGGGCATCGTACTCGCTGAGCTTTCCCCCCATCTCTATCGTCCGTTCTCTCATCTCTGCAAACTTCAGGTTTGCATCACGGAGTTTGGCCTCTTTTTTAGTAAGACCTTCCCACCACTCCTTTGGTACGTACTTTGCCTCTCCCTTAATCTCACGAGCCTTTTCCTTGGCATTGGCCTTGTGGTAGGCGGCCTTGGCGACGGTGGGATTGCCTAGCTTCTTGTAAACGTCTCCAAGTGCCTCCCACGCCACGGTGTTCTGGGGGTTTCGTTTGAGGACTTCTTTTAAGTACCCTATGGCCAGGCCATTCAGCCCCTCTTCATGATATTGTACGGCAGTATTTACCAGCCTGATTTCTAGGGGGCTCCACTGCGATGTACTCTTCCTTTTTGACTTTTCCAGGTATTCCCTTGCGATGGTGTTATTTTTGTCTACAAGCAACACCCACTGGAGTTTCTCCACTGCCAGGTCATGCTCGCCAAGGTAATGCTGGGCTATACCCAGGAGGAAGTTGGCCTCTTTATTTACACTATCCTTCTGGAGTATACCCTCGCACAGCCTTGCCGCCTGTCTGTACTGCCCTGCCTCCAGCCCTGCCCTTGCCATCTCCAGGAGGAGGCCCTGGTCACCAAAAGAGTCCTGGGTACAAACAGGTCGGTCCGGCAGGATAGAGAAAACAAAGGTGGCAAGAAGGAGACACACCAGGGCCTTTGTTGGGAGTAACCCTGCTACCTTCAACCCTTTTCCCTCCCTTGAAATAGGTTGTAGGGGCATCCGCCTAAGGCGGACCGTGCCCCTACTGACTGCTACTTCTTCTGCTTCCTCTGACGGCGCTTCAGGACATATTTCTTTCTATTAAGTCTGTGTTTCTGTTTTCCTTCGTAACCAGCGGCCATA
>MHYW01000111.1 GCA_001828545.1 Planctomycetes bacterium RIFCSPHIGHO2_12_FULL_52_36 | reverse complement strand
TTGGGGGGCGATTAAAACGGTCCCACCCGTAAAGATGGGTCTCTGCAGCCCGTCCTGAGTGGTCACCATGTATCCAGGGGCACCTGCAAGCTCCCTGTCAAAGGCTAACTCAATCCCCTCTAACCCCCTTCCATCAATATCCACAATGCCAAGTACCTGGCTCAGGAGGCTACCGCAGGGATAAGACCTGATAGTCTCAGGGAGTACGCCTACGCCCTTTATTGCCAGGTCCTTAACGTCCTGTACCTCTTTAGGGCTGGCCTTTCTCTTAAGCCATATAAACCTCTTTTCCCTGTCAAGGAGGGTTAGCATCTTATCTGGTCCCATCCCCAGGACCTTAGCAAGACCTTTAGAGACCTCCTTTTTATCCTCTACCTCCGCGGGGTCGGCATATACAGAGTTTACCTGCAGGGTCTGGGCAAGCGCCTTCCCGTGACGGTCAAGGATGTCGCCCCTGCGGGCCGGTATCTCTATCCTCTTAGAGTGCTGGGCCTCCGCCAGTGCATCGTATTTCCTGTGCTCCAGTATCTGGATACGCCCAAGCTGTATCGCCAGGCCCAGATAGGACACAAAAAGTATTATTATGAAAAGATACGTCCTCATGCCTTGATACCTATCCACCTGAGGCGGATTACCGTCTAGCCCTCCTGGTGCCTTGAACTACCCCTTTTTTTAGACCCAGGGACTTCTCGCTGAAGGTGCTGTGGCACTGCCTGCACGTCCAGAGTTCTATATCGGGAGAATAACCGTAACCCTTCTGGAGGCCAGAAAACATGAAGGCACCGCCCTTACAATTCGGGCAGTACAGCGCTGTTAGTCCCGGTAAATCTCTAGCGGCCATCGGCAACCTCAAAAAACCCTTTTGAACCTTTGAGCTTTTGAACCCTTTAACCATTAAACTTTTATTTTTTATTCGCACTACCGTTTTGAGTCTGATGCCTTTCTTTCGTTCCGCTCAAGGACGAGCTTGGGGTTATCCTTCTTAAGGTCCCCTTTTCCGGGAGGTGACAACTCAAGGCCCATGTCCTCCAACCTCTGGAGGATTTTCTGCGGAGACCTCAGTGAACTCACCTCGCTCCCCAACTCCTGGTTCTTTTCCTCCAGGTAGGCCTTTTTCCTCTCCAGGGCCGTTACCTTGTAGCCCATCCTCACAATCCCTTTAGACTCCCAGAGTACAACCATAGCCATTCCCACCGAGATAAATATCAAGAAAAGCGTCCTTACCAGGAGCACCCTAAATCCTCTCCACTGCCCTGAGTTTGGCGCTCCTACTGCGTGGATTCTCCCGCACCTCTTCCTGAGAGGGCCTGATGGGTTTCTTGGTTAAAAGCCTGTATACCCCCCCTTTAAAGCCTGCCAGAAAGGAGTGCTTCACGATGCGGTCTTCCAGGGAGTGAAAACTTATGGCCACTATCCTGGCCCCTGGCCTGAGGTACTGATACGCCGTGGACAGAAACGCCTCCAGGCCTCCTAGCTCCCTATTTACCGCAATGCGGAGGGCCTGAAAGACCCTCGTGGCGGGGTGTATCCTCCTCTTGCCCCTGGGCACCGCCCTTTCTATAAGAGAGGCCAACTGGGTAGTGGTCTCAAGTGATGCCTTCCTCAGGTATGTCTTAATGGCCCTGGCTATCCTCCTGGACCACCTCTCTTCCCCGTACTCCCAGAAGAGCCTTGCCAGTTCCTCTTCCTTGAGCCGCCTTAGTAGTTCACCTGCCGTGGGGCCAGAAGTCCTGTCCATCCTCATGTCCAGCGGCCCCTCACACTGGAAACTGAACCCCCGCTCCGGACTGCCTAACTGATAAGAGGAGACGCCCAGGTCTAATAACAGCCCATCCAGCCCCCTTGCGCCGGCAGTGCTGCCGCCTATTTCTGTCTCCTGGAGTATCTGGCCAAGCCCGCCATAATTGGAGTGGAACAGCCTGAACGGGTTGCCAACCTGTGAAAGGAATCCTCTTGCCACTTCAATAACCTCCGAGTCCCTATCTATGCCTATAAGGAGCCCTGAAGGGCCTATTTCTCTAAGGATGGACATGGCATGTCCCCCTGTACCCAGCGTGCAATCCGCTATGACTTTTCCGGGCCCTGGCCTTAGCCAATCCAGTACCTCCCTCAGCATAACGGGCTGATGAAGCGGGGGCTGTAAACCCACTCCCTGTCCTGGTCCGCCGCAGTCTCCCGTTTCCAGTTCTCAGTCCTCTGATAACCTACAACTAGTTTCCGGTCCCGCCCAGGAGTTTGTCAGCCAATTTGTCCAACTCCGCTACATTTTCCTCATCCATAGGCTTCCACCTGGTGGCATTCCATACCTCTATCCTGTTGCCAAGCCCGGTAATCTTTACGTCTCTCTCCAGGCCGGCGTACTCTTTTAACTCCTGAGGGAGGACTATCCTGCCCTGCGGGTCGCACTCCACCCTGCGTGCGGGGGAAAGGAACGTCCTCTCTACCTTCCTCCGCTCTGCTGAAAAGGGCAGTCTAAGGATGTTGTTCACAAACTCCTCCCAATGTATGGGTGTAAAGAGGAACAGGCACTTCTCTGTCCCACGGGTAACGAAAAAACCCTTCCCGTATTTCTTCTCCACGGCCGCCTCCCTGAAGGGGGCAGGTATGGCCACGCGGTTCTTCTCATCCAGTACATGTTCAAAGCTGCCGTATAGCATATATGGGTTTTCTCACCACTTGTCCCCACTTTACACCACAGGAATTTAATCATTGTTTCTCCATTAGTCAATAGTTTTTTTTAAATATTTTTACGGCCAGGCTATATATCATATTTTACTGGTGAAACTATACAATATATGGTATGATTTTCAAGGAAAATCTTTTGGTTTTTTTCTGTTGCCTCTGCCCTTTCTGTAGATAAAATAAAAACATGGAGTGTTACAAAAAGCTATCTTTGTACGACTACCCCTTGCCAAGAGAATACATCGCCCAACACCCCCTGCCTGAAAGGGACGCCTCAAGGTTAATGGTACTCCACCGCGACTCAGGAAAACTGGAGCATCGCCAATTCTGTAACCTCCCGGAGTATCTCAGTGAGGGGGACTCCCTCGTACTGAATAACTCAAGGGTCATCCCTGCCCGACTCGTGGGAAAGAGGTCCACGGGGGGGAGGCTGAAACTCCTCATGATAGAAGAGGTAGAGGCGTCCACCGGCAGATGGAGGGTGCTCCTGGAGACCAGGGGGATACCCCAGGAGGGAGAAGAACTGGACATAGAAGGGGGAAACCTCAAGGGCCGCCTGATTAGCAGAACCTCTTCCGGGCAGTGGGTCATCCAACTGGGGCCTCAAGGGGGTCTCAAAGAGGTGTTGGAGAGGGTAGGCAGGATGCCCCTCCCCCCCTACATAAAGAGGCTATCGGAGGGGGACCCCTATCTATCGCAAGACAGGGAGCGGTACCAATCCGTTATTGCCACCCAACCCGGCTCCATCGCCGCCCCCACGGCCTGCCTGCACTTCACTAAAGAACTCCTTAGAGAGGTCTCCCAGAGGGGCGTAGAGATTATCTTCCTGACCCTTCACGTGGGACTGGGGACTTTTATCCCAATCAAGACCCCTGACATCACACAGCATGCGATGGAGAAAGAATATTATGAGCTGGGCGCGGAGGCCGCACGAAGACTCAATGAGACCAAGAGGCGCGGAGGGCGGATAATAGCCGTAGGCTCCACCTCTCTCAGGGTACTGGAGACGGCGGCGGCAAGGGGTGAACTGTCTCCTTACAGTGGATGGACTAATCTCTTCATATATCCCCCTTACGAGTTTAAGCTGGTGGACGCCCTTTTGACCAATTTTCATCTCCCGCGTTCCACCCTCCTCGTACTGGTCTCCGCCTTCGCCGGGAGGGAGAGGATACTCAAGGCCTACTCCGTTGCCAGGAAGGAAGGTTACCGGTTTTATAGTTATGGAGACGCCATGCTTATCCTGTAAAATGAGACCTCTGCAAAAGTCTAGTTTTTCCGTTCTGGTGCTGTTTTTCCCTCCCCCTTGAGGGGGGAGGGAAGGGTGGGGGTGAACACACCCCTTAATCCCCTCTTATTAGAGGGAAAAAATCACCCTCCCCCTTCCCCCTCCCCTCTAGGGAGGGGGAAAAGTTGGTGGTACTTATGGACTTCTTCAAAAGTCTCGTAAAATGTAAAAACTAAGGACCAAAATCTCTAATGCCTCGCAGGGCATCAACTACACACAACCGCCCTTTTAAAGTGATTGGTCTTATGTCAGGGACCTCCACCGATGGGATTTCGGCCTGTCTTGCAGAAATCCATCCTCCTTCACCAAAGGACAGTCGCCGGGTAGGGGCACGGCGCGCCGTGCCCCTACATGTAAAAGTCCTCTCCCACGAGACCTACCCCTACGAACCTTCCCTGCGGGACAACATACTTGAAATCATACACCCGTCGGCAGGGGCGTATCGCAATACGCCCCTACAAAGTCTGACTGAGAGGCTGGCGTGGATGAATATCCTCCTGGGCTACAGGTTGGCGGAGGCCGCTAAAGCTATAGCCAAAAAGGCCTCCCTGCCCCTGGACAACGTAGACCTCATAGGTTCGCACGGGCACACCTTCTTCCACTGCCCTAAACCCAGGCCCATGGGTAGTGGTGGCATCAACCTCTCCACTACCCTCCAACTGGGAGAGCCCTCCGTCATTGCCCATGAGACGGGGGTAACTACGGTGGCAGACTTCCGCATGGCAGACGTGGCCGCCGGGGGGAGCGGTGCACCCCTGGTACCATACGTGGACTACTTATTATTCCAAGACATTGATAAGGGCATTGCCCTACAGAATATTGGCGGGATTGCCAACGTAACCTTCCTCCCACCATCGGGAGGACTTGATGACATCATCGCCTTTGATACTGGTCCCGGCAACATGGCGATTGACCGCATAACCTGGCACATCACCCGCGGGGGACAATCCTTTGACGAAGGGGGCAGGCTTGCCCAAAAGGGTAAAATAAACGAGAAGCTCCTCTCACAACTCATGAAGCATCCCTTCCTCCAGAAGCCCCTGCCCAAGAGCACGGGGAGGGAGGAATTCGGCCACTCCTTTGCCGATAACCTCTATTCCAAGACAGGCCCAGGAGATGAACTCTCCCTCCTTGCCACAGTGACGGCCTTCACCGCCAGGAGCATTGCAGAGGGGTACAAAAGGTTCATAATGCCCCACCACCCGCTTCACGAAGTCTTCCTGTATGGAGGCGGGGTAAGGAATCATACACTGGTAAGACTCCTCAAGGAGTACCTGCCCTCCTCGGTCCCTGTCAGGAGCATAGAGGAACTGGGCATCCCCACCCAGGCCAAGGAGCCGATGAGTTTTGCCGTGCTGGCCTACGAGGCGCTCTCTGGCCACCCCGCCAACGTCCCCAGTGCAACGGGGGCAAGGGATAGGGTCATCCTGGGAAAGATAGTGCCTGGAAGGAACTGGAAGAATTTGATATAAAAAGACAAATGGACACCATGGCCAAAAGACAGCCCGCCCGCAAGGCTACCCTGCTTGGTCTGTACGGGAATGCCTTCCTGTTTATCATCAAGATGGTCATAGCCATTAAATCAGGCAGTCTCATCATCCTTGCTGAGGCCATGGACTCATTTACAGACATAGTGGCCTCCATCGCCGTCTATATCAGTGTCCAGGTCTCGGCCAAAAAGGCCGATGAGGGCCACCCCTTCGGACACCATCGGGCAGAACCCATCTCTGGCCTCATCGTGGCCGTGATTGCCGGCATGGCAGGGATGGAATTGATTCACATGTCTATTACTCGCCTCATCAGCGGAGAGGCCGTGAGTTTTGGTATCGCCCCCTTGCTGGTACTCCTTGTCACCATCGGCACAAAGGCCTCTATGAAACAGTACCTGGAAAATGCGGGCAGAAAGGTCAACAGCCCGGCAATCCTTGCCAGCGCCAAGGACTGTAAAAACGACGTCCTGGTGGCCCTCGGGGCACTGATGGGGATGACGGGGGCCTATTATGGATACTACCTCCTTGACCCCATTCTCGGCATGGTGGTCAGCCTCTGGATTATCCGCACAGGCTACTCCATCGGTGTAGATAACATAGATTACCTCATGGGCAAAAAGGCTAGTGAAGGGCTTATAAAAGAATTAAAGAAGAAGGCCCTGGGGATTGAAGGGGTGAGAGGGCTGAACGAGGTAAGAACCCACCACGTTGGGAACTATATCCACGTGGAGATGCACATAAACGTGGATGGGGAGACCTCCACCACCGAATCCCACCGTATAGGCAAGGAGGTACAAAGGGCGCTGGAATCCCTTGAGAGCGTGGACAAGGCCTTTGTACATATTGACCCGTGGCTTCCCAGGAACCAGGGGTTAGGGAGTAGTGGGTAGGGAGAGACCATCGGAAATTGCAAATTGTAAATTTAAAATTTTAAATTTGCAATTTCCAATTTACAACCTTCTTGGCCCTCGCTAGGGGGTAGAGGGTAGTAAAAAAGCCGGGCCTAAGCTGTTATGCCCTTTACCTGAAGGGGTATGTATCTTGCAATAAGCTCAAAATGCCTGTCGTGGTGGAGGAGTAGGGTGTTATAGTGAAGCGCAGTAGAGGCTATAATTATATCCGTTGCAGGTATGTTAAGACCTTTTCTGCGAAGCTCAAAAGAAAGCTTGTAGCTACGGTGCCACACCTCTTTTATAATAGGCAATTGCTGGAGGGCCTCCATGTCCTCTCTAAGTTCTTGAAAATCTTTTTCGGTCCTGGCGCCGCCCAGGAGTTCCAAGACTACAATAGGAGTGGTGGCTACCTTTCCTTCTGTAAGGAGGGCTCTAAATTCTTCTAGTGTACTTTTGGGAAGGCGGTTACTAAAGGACAATATCCATGCAGAGGTATCAACCAGTACATACCCATTATTACTCACCCTGTCTTAATCTTTCTAGTTTCCTGAGGGTTAGGTCTAATTTAAAACGACCAAGCCTGGACAAGAGACGTTCCCTGCGCCTCTGCCTTATTAACTCTTTAAGGGAGACGTCTATGGTCTCCTTTTTGCTCTTCGCTCTAGTAAGCCTCATGGCCTCTTCTAAGAGCTTAATGTCTATGTCTAAAGTTGTTCTCATCGTGCATCATCTCCATGCATATATTTAACAGCCTTTATTATGCGTGTCAAGAG
>MHYW01000110.1 GCA_001828545.1 Planctomycetes bacterium RIFCSPHIGHO2_12_FULL_52_36 | reverse complement strand
CCCCCAGCAAGATGGGAACCCTCAGGTCTGAGAGGAATCCCTCCTCCACGAACTGCTTATCCAGGGGCAGGAGTTCCTTTACCTGTCTTATATCATTCCTCAGTATGTATCTCTTCTCCCTGACCACCTGTGTTGCGTTGGTGTGTTCAAACGGCACAAAATCACTCTTCTTCCTCACATTTGTGCCCCAACCGTAGCGATAAATAAACCCACCCCGTGTCTTATCCACCGTTACCACAGTAACCCTGTCACATGGTATAAGCCGTCCAATAAGGTGTGTGACGCCCTCAAAGAGTTCGTCAAGGTTATCCATCTTTAATAATATGCTACGGTCTATCTCAGTCAGTACCCGGAGGGTCTCCACCTTCCTGCTTAACTCCTGGGTCTTATCCTCCAGCGCCCGATAGTTGCGGGCACTCTCCAGAAAGGAGGCGGCGATGGTGCACATTACCTCAAGGGTACTTGCTACACCTGGGCTATAACGGCGACTCTCCTTACTGATAACCCCCAGACACCCGTACATCTTTTCCCTTGCTTTTAGAGGGACGTAGACGGCAGAGACATAACCCTTCCCCCGGGCTACCTCTTTCCTGGAAAAACAGGGACACTCTGCAAGGTCTTCAATGCAGACTGTCTCCCCCTTTTCATAAACCATCCCTGGAAGGCACACCCCCTTCTTGAAATGCAGCGACTCGGTAGCAAGGAAAAAGTCTTTATCCAATCCCTCATAGATTAGGGGCCTCATCTCTTGCAATTCTTCATCCAGGAGAAATACCTCTCCACCGATGGTGCCTGTGATTTCTATGGCCTTTCTTAGGGCGGTCAGGAGTATCTCCTCCATAGAACCTGAATGGCTGACTGCCTGCACCAGGGTGGTAAAGGTATGTAGGAGGGATTTCATTTCTATGTTTGCCTGGTGGACCTCTCTGTTACGCTCTTCCAGGAGGTCTGCCATGCGATTAAATCCCTCAGCCAGTTGCCCGAATTCATCCCTGCTCCTTACTCTTAGCCTGTAGCCTATCTCCCCACTGCCTATCTTGCCGGCCCCCTCCTGGAGGTCTCTCATTGAGCCGGCCATCGTCCTGGTGGAGAGTAGATTCCAGGATAAAAAGCCAGCCAGAGAGACAAAGGTTACACCCAGCCCAATGGCAAGTATGATATACAGTGGTTTATAAACCTCTATTGCTGGTCGCTCCAGCACCACTGCCCAACCCATCTCCGGTATTGGGGCATAAACGCCCACTACCTTTATACCTGTAAGCGTCTTGTAAACCGCGTGCCTCTCATAACGACAAGGTACACCAGAGAGGAAATCCTGTATAAGCTGGAGGTGGCTGACGTTCGTCCCCTGGTGCGTAACGGAACGCTCCGGGTGGACAATGATGTTCCCTCGGTTATCCACCAGATAGCAAGTAAGGCCCATCGGCAAGTCCCTTGAGACCCCTTGCCACATCCTCTCCAGGTTCACCCTGCCCTTTAAGACCTTTATAACATTACCGAGGGTATCCTCCAGTGGGACGGCTATCTCTACATGGTTAGTAGCTTTCCATATAGAAACGGGGCCTACATAGACCCTGCCCTTCGCGGCTACAGTAAACCCCTTGTCCCCCGCCTCGCTAGTAAAGTCCTGCTCGGATACCACCTCACTATCTATCCTGACCAACTTAATCTCCTGCTGGCCGCTGGTATCAAGTACTACAAGCTGTGTGAGATAAGGCGTCTGCTCTACCAGTTCCTTCATGTGCCGTTCTTGCTGGGCAAGGGTGAGGGCCTGATACCCAGCCTCCGGAATCAGTCTAAAGAAATGTTCTTCGTGGAGGAGCGCACCTTTTATATTGGCAAGATGGTCCTCATAAAAATCCCGAGCCAGCACGTCTACCATAGATTTCTGGTAATCAAAGTCCTTCTTGAACAGGAGGCCCTGGCTTGTCCAGACCAGTGCCCCGGAGATGGCCAGGGCGGAGAGGACCACTGGCAGGACGGTGAGGATTATCAGTCGCCTTTTTATAAGCATGTTTAATCACTCTTGTCCAAAATAAATTGTTGGGGGAGTTTCAATACCTGGGAAAAGAAGAGTAGCCGCGACCTTTAGGTTGCGTTGTTTCATCCGCCTGAGGCGGACTAAAGCCTGCGGCTACACAGGATGATACTGAGAGACCTCTGAAAAAGTCACAGTAATGCAATGTGTCATTCTGAGCGAAGCGAAGAATCTGGTAGTTCAGGAGATTCTTCCCCTTCGCTTCGTTCAAGGTCAGAATGACACGAAGTAGTGCGGTGACTTTTGCAGAGGTCTCGTAACTTATCACACCATTGTAAATAGACTTCACCATGGTGTCCTCGCCTTTGGGAAGTGAAGAATATAATTAACTCATACCAAGAGGGTAGTATTATATATTTTTTCTACAAAAAGGTAAACTATAAATCTAAAAAATTTGTGGATGGTAATGTGAGACCTTCGCAAAAGGTATGCTTTAATGGGCTAGTTAGATAGTACTTTACAAGGGGGCTTTGCCACTCATGTCATGTCATGACTGAGGCAGATCCGCCTTTGGCGGACTTGCTACACCCAAAGACAGGGATTAGGGAAAAAGTATAATCCGCCTAAGGCGGACTAAAGCCTGCGGCTACCATAACCCCTAGCTTCTAGCCCCTGACCCCTGACCCCTAACCCCTAAATTGGGGGAGATTATTCCTCCCAGAGTTTCAGTAGTTCTTTGGCCAGTTTGGCGTAGTCCTCTGCACCTCTGGAACCTGGGGCGAAGGCAAAGATGTCCTGATGGGTAATCTGGGCCTGGTTTATGGTCTCATTCCTGGCAATCTGGGTACGGAGTACCTTGCCTTTGTGGATGGAGAGTTCTTCAATGACATACTCATTAGTGGCCCTGAGCCTGGTGTCCACAAGGGTCGGGAGGATGCGGTAGTCTTCAAAGGCAGTACCCTTTGCCCTCTTAAGCAGGTTAAGGAGGTCGGTGATGCTATCAACGGAGAGCTTGGACATGATGCTAGGGATAAGTATGAACTGGGAGGCCTTAATGGCGTTCACTGCCAGTAACCCCAGTCCTGGGGGACAGTCAATGATCACATAATCATAGTAGTCCATAATGGGAAGGAGGCTTTTAGACAGTATGGACTCGCGGAAATTTTTGCTACAGCGTCCATACAACTCCTCAAGGGTCTGCGAGAGCCTTATCTCGGCAGGTACCAAGTCAAGCCCCTCCCTGGGGCTCTTACGGATGACCTCATGGATGTCGCCCGCCCAATACTGGGCGAAAAGGGAAGTGGCCTCTTTGAGCATTATGTCCTTTACGGATGGATTGGAATCCTCCAACTCCACCCCAAGACCCTTTGTAGAGTGGGCCTGGGGGTCCATATCCACGAGCAATACCCTCTTATTGTTTAAGACCAGGGCACTGGCAAGATTGATGCTGGTAGTAGTCTTCCCCACGCCACCCTTTTGGTGTACCACACTCACTATCATACCTACTTCCCCACCTTTCCGATGTACTACGCTCATTATCATACTCACTTCCCCTTTTTCAGAGATATCCTGCCCCTGGCGGCACCCCTCAGTCCCACCCGTGGCTACTCCTGAAGATACCACATGACATAGAAAAATCAAGGAATTTCGGGCAGTAAAAGATTTATTTGACAAAAGAGGAATTCCAGGCGTACAATTATGACTTATGGGTGCAACTCATGCCTCAGGCAGATTGGCCGTTGTGGACCCCCAAGGGGACAAATTGGCCGTCCTCAGGAAGTACGAGAAGTACATCAGAGAGGATGGGCAGGCGGTGCTCTACCAGATAAAATCCTGCAAGGGTGAGGAGGTGGGATGTCCCTTCCTCATCAAGGCCCCAAGGCCCATTGCCAGGCAGATGGCCGATGCGATGGAGGAACTCTCCTTCAGTCAGAGGCTTTACGAAAAGATCCCTGGCAGGATACTCCCCCACCAGACCTTTAAGCTGGCCGTGGCTGGCTGTCCTAATAGCTGCTCCATGCCCCAGATAAAGGACTTTGGGGTGATTGCCCGGGAGCAGGTGGCCGTGGACCCAGGTGCCGAATGTACCCTCTGCCGTAAGTGTCTAAAGGCCTGCAGGGAAGAGGCCATCACCCTGAAGCCCGACAGGACGGTAATCGTCCATTACGATAGATGTGTGGATTGCGGACAATGCGCCAGGGTCTGCCCCACGGGTTCTATAAAGGTAAAGGCCAGGGGACACACCGTAGTCATGGGCGGTAAGGTAGGCAGACATCCCCGATTTGCCACGGAACTGGTGAGGTTTGTACAGGAACCACAGGTGGTGAAGGCCCTGGAAATGGCCTCAGAAAAGATACTGGGCGAGGGCGGACGGTACATCTATGAAGTCCTGGTCAAGGAACCCACGCTCCAGGAGATTAGGGATGCCCTCGATGAGACCTAGATAGTAGTCCACCTTCTAAAATCCTTCATTATATGGAACTAACAAGAGAAGATAAAAAGATACTCCACCGTCTCCAGTCTAATTTCCCCCTCACCCCCCATCCCTTCCGGACCCTTGCCGAGGAACTGGGACTGGAGGAAAGCGAGGTGCTACGGCGGACAAGGGCTATGGCCGAAAAGGGCATCTTCCGCCGCCTGGGCCCCATCATAGACACCCACGAGATGGGCAATACCGCAAGCCTCATGGCCATGAGGGTGCCGGAGGGGCGCATTGAGGAGGTCTCCAGGACTATAAATGCCTACACGGGCGTCTCCCATAACTACCTGAGAAAGGGGAAGAACAAGGAGATACCTTACAACGTATGGTTCACCATGTCCGCCCCTAACAAGCAGGAACTTGTCAGGCTGATTAAAGAGATAGAGGAAAAGACCGGCCTTGAGGTAAGAAATCTACCCACCACCAAGAAGTTTAAGATAGGGGTAAAATTTAACATCTATAGCGGGGAATAAAAATGAACATAGAAAAGATAATGGAGGCCGCCAAGACGGTGTTACTGCCTGAAATCAGGCAAATCAATTCACGGCTGGATAAGCTAGAAGGGGCAATAGAGGGGTTAAAAGGAGTAGTTGAAGGATTAAGCGGAAGGATTAATTCTTTAGAAAACCGAATGTCTTCGTTGGAAAACCGCATGTCTCTCCTGGAAAGCAGATTTGATGGGCTTCAAATCAGCATGAATGAGCGATTTGACCGTCTGGTAATTAGCATAAACCAACGCCTGGATAGTTTTTCGAGAGACGTAGTGCTCAGAAGCGAACTATCCAGGGTGGAGGCCGACGTGGAGAAGCTAAAAGAAAAGGTGGGCCTCTAACATGGCTGACCAGACGGACATTAAACTATTGAAACACATACAGGACGGCATCCCGCTGGTGGAAAGGCCCTATAAAGAGATAGGGGAGGCACTGGGGATGACGGAGGAGGAGGTCATCAGCCGCATAAAAGGTCTCCTGGAGACAAAAAAGGTCAGGCGGTTTGCGGCCAGCGTGGCACACCGCAAGATAGGCATAAACTCTAACGCCATGTGCGTCTGGAGGGTGCCCTCAGATAGGGTAGAGGCGGTGGGCAAGGTTATGGCCAGCTTCCCGGAGGTTACCCACTGTTACGAACGCCCCACCTTCCCTGACTGGCCTTATAACCTCTTCACCATGATACACGGCTACGCCGACGGGGAGTGTGAGAAGGTTATAGAGGAGATGAAGGAGAAGACCGGTGTGAAGGACTACGTGATACTCTACAGCGAAAAGGAGTTTAAGAAGACGGGGACGAGGATCTAACCGCCCTTCTTCTTTCTTTCATAGAGGGCTATTATCTCTTCCTGTTCAGTGGTCTCAATAGAGCCTGGCCTCTTGCGTCTGACCTCTGCAATGGCCCGCCGGGCCGAGTAACCCTTGTGTACCAGATAGCAGGCCAGCATGGTACCCGTCCTGCCTATACCAGCCCCGCAATGGACCACCAGTTTCTTGCCTGCCCCACAGACCTTCGTGGCAAACCTCACGAATTCGTCTATCTGTTCCAGGGAGGGGGCGGTAAGGTCTTCTACAGGGACGTGTTTATACTCAAAGCCAAACTCTTCTATGAATGCCTTTTGCAGGGGATATTCGGTAAGCGAGACGATGGCATCTATGCCCAATTCCCTCAGGAACTCAAAGTCTGGCACAGCGGAGGCTGGCCTTGCCATACCTGCTATCTCATCGGGGAGGAGCCAACTGAAATTCCTGGGCATAAGTCTACAGTAGGGACCAGGGGAAAAAAAGAATACAGAATTCAGAATATTCTGTATTCTAAATTCTAGCCCTTAATCTCTTCCAAAACCTTGACGAGTTCCTTACGGAGACCTTCTATCTCTCCTTCTTTGTACCGTCCCTGCCTCCAACCAAAGGAGAACCCGTCCCTTCGGTATCGGGGTATTATGTGTATATGCACGTGGGGGACGGTCTGGCCTGCACAGGGTTTGTTGGTCTGGAAGAGGTTCAACCCCTCCGCCTTTGTTACATGGGCTATGGCCCTGGCAAGTGGAGGCACTACTTCCATAAGTCTACCCAGTTCCTTCCCCGGTATGTCCATAACCGTCTCGTAGTGCTTCTTTGGGACGACCAGGGTGTGGCCAGGGTTCAGGGGGTTGATGTCTAGAAACGAGACCTTTTCATCGTCTTCCAGGAGTTTGCAGGCGGGTAGCTCACCACGGACAATCCTGCAGAAGACGCACTCCGTCATCCCTTCTTTTCTTCCTGTCTGGAGGTGGTGGAGGTTTCTGCCTTTTTGGCCTCTGGCTTGGGTGCCTCTTTTACTACCTCACCGGCCCCTTCCACCAGCTCAAAGAGGGCTAGAGGGGCGTTATCTCCCAGACGGTGGCCTACCAGACGGACTTTTCTCTCCTGTCCTTCCATCTTATAGTTCAATACTGGTATCTGACCTATCTTGCTCCCGGTCAATATGCCCAGACGGCTGCCGCCCAGTCTCATTATCCTGGTGTATCCCCCGTTCCTGTTGAGGAACCTCTCGGCGATACATCCCTTCTCCCGCCACTGGCCCTCGCCCACCAGCTTCTGGGTCAATGCCTTATCCTGGAGCTGGGAGAGTATCTCCCGGTAGTAGTGGACATAAGCAGGTCTATCCGTCCCTTTTCTGCCAAAGGCCTTTCTGGCAAGGGTGATGAGCCTTTCCACAAAGGGCCTGATTTCCTTTGCCTTGGTAACGGTGGTAATTATTCTGCCATGGGTGAAAAGGGCCTTGGCCAGGTTACGGCGCAGGGCCACCCTGTGGCTGGAGGTCCTTCCGAGGTGTCTCCCTGTCTTCTGGTGTCTCATCAGGACTTTCCTCCTACTTCTGCCTTCTTCATCCCCAGAGTCAGTCCCCATTGGGCAAGCTTCTTCTTTATCTCATTGAGGGTGGTCTTGCCAAAGTTTCTGACCTCCAGTAGTTCTTCCTCCGTCATGCCCGCCAGTTCATCCACAGTCTTGATATTAGCGGCCTCCAGGCAGTTAGAGGCACGCACGGAGAGGTCTAGTTCTGACACGGGCTTATTAAGTTTGGCCTCCAGTTCTCCACGGACTTCCTTTGGTGCGTCCACCGCTCCTGTGGCAAGCTTACGGTCGCCCATCGGCAGTTCCCTGCCCAGTTCAAAGTACTGTACAAAGGGTGTCAGGTGCTTTCTGAGTATCTTTGCCGCCTCTACCAGGGCCATTTCCGGACCTATCACGCCGTTGGTCCATATCTCCATTACCAACCTGTCATAATTGGTCCGCCTACCTACCCTGGTATCTTCCGTGTAATACTTTACGTTCCTTACCGGAGAGAACACCGAATCTATTGCAATGAGGCCTATCTCGGCCTCTTCGGGCTCGTTCTCTTCAGCAGTGACATAACCCCTCCCTTTCTTCACCTCCACCTCCATAACAAAGCTCTTGTCTTCCGAAAGGGTGACTATATGCTGTTCGGGGTTGATTATCTCTACGGCACCACCCGTGGTGATATCCTTGGCCCTTATCGCTCCTTTTTTATTGGCTTCTATGCGGATCTTTTGGGGCTGGTCGTCCAGCAGTTTCAGCACCAGGGATTTGACGTTAAGGACAATGTCAGTGGTATCCTCTACCACCCCAGGTATAGTACTGAACTCATGCTTCACCCCTTTGATCTTTACAGAGGTAACGGCACTACCTTCCAGGCTGTTCAACAGCACCCTTCGTAAGGAATTACCGATAGTAACCCCGTAACCCCTCTCAAAAGGCTCAATTATGAACTTGCCGTAGGTATTGCTAAGGGTTTTCTGGTCGACGGTGATGCGAGTCGGCAGTTCAAAACCCCTCCACCGAATTCGCATATACTTACCTCCCCTCTGACTCTTCCAGGCCATCGTGTAGCCTGAAATCTTTGTCTGTTTTGTTTATCTGGAACAGAGTTCTACTACTAGTTGTTCTTGTACGGGCGAAGAGGTCTCTTCCCTCGTGGGGAAACGGAGTACCTTTGCCTGTGGAGTATCCTTATCAAGTTCTAACCATGCCGAATTGAACCGAGTGGCATAGCTCGCCAGGTTGGTCTTTATCAATTCCTGGCTCCTTGGGTGCTGGTAGGGTATGATGATGTCTCCCACCTTCACAAGGTAGGAGGGTACGTCCACCCTCTTTCCACTGACCACTATATGTCCGTGGTGAATAAGTTGGCGAGCCTGTTTCCTGGAAGCGGCGTAGCCCAGCAGATAAGCAACGTTGTCCAACCTCTCTTCCAACAATACCAGGAGGTTCTCCCCGGTATGACCCTTCCGCCTCTCGGCCTCATGGAATAGTCTCAAAAACTGTCCTTCTAATATCCCATAAAACCTTTTAATCTTCTGTTTCTCCCTGAACTGCACCCCATATTTTGACATCTTCTTCCCGCTCCTCCAGTAGTGCATCCCAGGGGCGGTCTTCCTCTTGGTAACGGGACACTTGGCTGAAAAACAACGGGTACCTTTCAGGTAGAGCTTTATCCCTTCCCTCCTGCACAACCTGCAAGATGGCCCTAACAGTCTGCTCATGTATGCCCTATACCCTCCTTTTCTTTCTGGGACGACAACCGTTGTGTGGGAGCGGGGTCACGTCTTCAATAGATTTCACGCTAAGCCCGGCAGACTGGAGGGCTGTGATGGCTGACTCCCTTCCCGAACCCGGCCCTTTTACCCTGACCTCCAGCTCCTGGATTCCCATCTTTCTGGCCTTGTCTGCAACGCTCTCCGCCGCCCGCGTGGCAGCAAAGGGCGTACTCTTCCTGGAGCCTTTAAACCCCACAGTCCCTGCACTCGCCCAGCACAGAGACTCTCCATTGAGGTCTGTAATATTGATGTAAGTATTGTTAAAGGTAGCCTTTATATAGGCAATCGCCCTGTTAAGATTACGTCTTACCTTTTTAACTTTGGCCATTAGTCTTTATCTCCACCGAAGAGCCCTGGTAAAAGTCCCTCTAAGGGAGAATGCACCCCCAGGAGATTGCTCAGTTCTTTGTAACCTCCTACGCCCTTCTTACTGGAACGGGTCTTCCTGGCGGTGAGCACTAAATTCTTAGGGGTCACCGTTGGGGGTACTATCTCGTGCATCTCTACATAATAACCGGCCCCTCGCAGTACCTGGGCCCTTATGGCCTCCGTTAGGAGGTCCGCAAACCTGTACCTCAGGAGGCCAAACTCTGTCAGCCTCTCCAGGGGCTGAGGGGACCTTATCTGTCCCCTAATCTGATTCTGACAGCATGGCACCACCATGATATACCTTGCCCCTAACTGGATGCCCTTGGCTATTGCCTCATCAGTTGCCGTATCACAGGCATGTAAGGCTAGCACCGTGTCCACGCTAGTCGGGGGCATAAATTCACTTGTCCTGCCCTGCCAGAAGGACATATTCTCATAGCCCAAGAAAGCCGCCATAGTCTTACACCTCTCTATAAGGACTTCAGAGGTGTCCACACCGTAGAAAGTGGCCTGTAGACCATACATCTCCCTCAAGAGATAGTTGAGGACAAAGGCAAGGTACGACTTCCCGCAAGAGCAGTCCAGGCACACCAGGCCCTCTTTCAGGAGTTCGGGGGACATCTTGAAGATGTGGCTGGAGAAGCCTACTACCTCCTGGAATTTCTTGGTCCCGCTCTGGTACAACTGTCCATCGGGACCTGCCCAGCCCAGGGTACGCAGTAGTCCTCCTGCGGAATACAAGAGTTCTTGTATCCTGCCCTCTTCTAGTCCAGTCCTCTCTAGAGCAAATGGCATGTTAGGCCCTTTCTATCTTCCTTCCAGCTACGGTCTTCTTGCGGCCCTTCCTCGTACGGGCATTGGTCCGCGTGCGCTGACCTCTAACCGGGAGTCCCACCTTGTGTCTATACCCCCTGTAGCAGCCCAGACTCCTTAAGAGGGCAATATTCTGGGTCTCCTGCCTGCGGAGGGCGCCTTCGGTCGTATAATTCTTCTCTATATAGGAGGCCAGGTTGCTAAGCTGGTCCTCGTGAAGGTCCTTGGCCCGGATGTCCTCGTCAATACCTACCGCCTTCAGTATCTTCTGGGAGAGGGCCTTCCCTATCCCATAAATGTACGTAAGGGCTATGACCATCCTCTTGTTGGCTGGTATGTCTACTCCAGCAATCCTGGGCATCTAGAGAATACCTCCTTTAACCCTGCCTCTGTTTGTGTCTAGGGTTATCGCATATTACCCTGACGACGTTTTTACGCCTTACTATCTTACATTTTTCACAAATACGCTTTACCGAGGCCCTTACCTTCATCCTATGGACTCCTCTTAGACCTGTCTGTAGACAATCCTGCCCCTCTCCAGGTCATAAGGCGACATCTCTATGGTCACTTTATCCCCGGGGAGTATCCGTATGAAGTGCATCCTCATCTTTCCGGAGACGTGGGCCAGCACCTGATGGCCGTTAGGCAGTTCCACCCTGAACATGGCGTTGGGAAGTGCCTCCCTTACCACGGCCTCCACCTTTATAGGTTCCTCCTTGGGCATGTTACTCTACCGTAAGTACTTCCACCCCTGTATCAGTAACCACTACCGTGTGCTCAAAATGGGTAGAGAGCTTACGGTCCTTCGTCACCACCGTCCACTTATTCTCCATGACCTCGGTCTCACCACTCCCCATGCATATCATGGGTTCTATTGCCAGGGTGGTCCCCGAGAGGAGGACGACGTCGTTGGCCAGGAGTTCTTCGCTTACATAATTAGGTACCTGGGGTTCCTCATGCATGCACCTACCTATCCCATGCCCGGCATAGTCCTTCACCACCGAATATCCATGGCCCTCTACGTACTCCTGGATGCGGCCAGCAACCTGGGAGAGCATAGCCCCTGGCCTTATACCCTCAATGGCCTTATTGAGGGCCTTCTCACATACCTCTATTAATCTCTTGGTCGCAGGGGGGACCTTACCGATTGGTACCGTTATGGCCCCATCTGCCATGTACTTCTTGTATTCTACCCCCACGTCTATACTAAGGATATCTCCCTCCCTCAATCTCCTGGGACCCGGTATCCCATGTACCACCTCTTCGTTTATTGAGGTACACGTACTCCTGGGATAACCCCTGTAACCCTTGAACATGGGTAAGCCATGATTCCCGTGTATATATCTTTCAATCTCCGTATCTATATAATCTGTAGTTACATCACAGACAGCTAGTTCCCTGGCCAATCGCAAGGCGCCGGCCACAATCTTTCCTGCCTGTCGCATAAGACCGACCTGCCTTGCACTCTTGCATTCTATCATGCTACCTTTCCCTGTTAAGCGAGTCCAGGGCCTTCGTCACCTCCTCGTAGACCTCCTTTACGTCCCTGTCGGCATTTATCTTCATGAGGAGACCTTGCTTTTCGTAATAGTCAATGAGGTCTGCCGTCTGTTTTCTATAGACCTTTAACCTCTCCTTTACCGTTTCTACCTTATCGTCTGGCCTCTGCTGGAGGGCCTTCCCACATTTGTCACACACCCCTGGTTTCTTGGGGGGCATGTAGTGTTGATGGTAGTTGCTCCCACATCCTGAACATATCCAGCGTCCAGTAAGTCTTGAGACAGCCGTCTCCTCCGAGACTGCAAAATAGAAGACCACATCCAATCTATCCTTTAGACCGCTCAGGGTCTTATCCAGGGCCTTCGCCTGGTTTAGATTCCTGGGGAAACCGTCTAATAAAAAATTCTTACAGCGTCCATTCTTACCGATACGTTCCGCTACTATATCTACCACTACATCGTCTGGCACCAATGCCCCTTTTTCCATATATTTCCTGGCCCGAAGGCCCACGGGGGTACCTGCATCAACGGCCCCCCTTAGCATCTCACCCGTAGAGATGTGTTCCATGCCTCTCTGCTTACTTAGCGTCTCGGCCTGGGTGCCCTTTCCTGCCCCTGGGGGTCCCAGAAATACTACGTTCATCCTCTCCGCCCTCTTATCCTTGAGGTACCTCCCAGGAGACCACTGTAATGTCTCATCAATAAATGGGATTCTATCTTCTGGAGGAGGTCTAGCGACACCCCCACTGCTATGAGGAGTCCGGTGCCTCCGTAGAACCCTGCAATGGCCCTGTTTATCTCAAAGCCCTTTGAGACCATATTCGGCAGGAGGGCTATTATGGCCAGGAAGGTGGCCCCGGCCAGGGTTATACGGCTCATGAGATTTTCAAGATACTCTGCCGTCCTGCCTCCAGGTCTTATCCCGGGGATAAAACTCCCGTAGTCCTTAAGGTTCTCAGACATCTCCTTGGGGTTAAACTGTATAGCCGTCCAGAAGTAGCAGAAGAAGGCAATAAGGAAACTATAAAGGGTAACATAAACTACACCACCTTGCAAGGCATCTGCCAGCCTGGAGCTTATCAAGTAGCCGAAGCTCCCGGGCTCCATCCGCACCTGTACCCCCTGGATTATGGCGGCAGGAAATATAATCAAGGACTGGGCAAATATTATGGGCATCACACCTGCCTGGTTTACCCTGAGCGGGAGGAAGTGCTTCTGTCCTCCGTATACCCTGTGGCCCCTGGTGTGTTTGGCCTGCTGGATGGGGATGCGTCTCTGCCCCTGGGTGATGTAGACTATCCCTGCCACAATCACCACAAAAGAGGCTGCCAGGAGGAGGAGCCTGAATATCCCTATTTCATGTTCTGCAGGGGTGACCGAAAAGGTGAAGTTGGAAAGCACCTGCGAGAAGGCCCACGGCAGACGGTCTACTATCCCCACCATTATAACCAATGATATCCCGCTCCCTATGCCGTGCTCATCTATTTGTTCGCCTATCCACATAAGGGACATAGTCCCGGTAGTGAGGAGGAGGGAGGCCATTAACTGGAAACTCATCCCCTGGAGATATACAGGCACCACGGGTACACCACCTATATCAAGGGTATAGAGGGTGCGGGTTAGGACAAAGGCCTGAAAGAAGCACAGCCCCACCGTGGTAATCCTGGTGTACTGGTTAATCTTCTTTCTCCCCACCTCTCCCTCTTTATGGAGGCGTTCCAGGGAAGGGAGGACCCCTACCAGTAGCTGGAAGATAATAGAGGCACTTATATAGGGCATTACCCCCAATCCAAAGATAGCCCCTGAGGACATAGCCCCCCCGGCGAAGAGGTCCACCAGACCCAGGAGTTGTCCTACGCCCGTACCGGAGACCTGTTGGAAGTAACCCTTCAAGACCCCAGTATCTATCCCTGGGATAGGGATGAACACACCAACCCGACAGAGGGCAATAAGGCCAAGGGTAACAAGTATCTTCTGCCTGAGTTCAGGGATATTGTAAATAGTCTTAATCTTGTCTAGCATGGGATAACCTTCGCCTCTCCACCGGCCGCAACTATCTTTTTAAGGGCACCTTGACTAAACTTATGGGCCTGGACGGTAACGGGCACCTTTAACTCTCCCTTCCCCAGTACCTTTATGCCGTTTTTCCCCCTGCCCCTGATAAGGCCGGCCTCTTCAAGCACCTCCGGTGTTATCTCCTTTTTATTGAGTCCTGCCAGGGTTCCAATATTTATAAGGCTGTATTGTTTCTTGAAGATGTTCTTGAAGCCCCTTTTGGGGATACGGCGCACCAGAGGCATCTGTCCGCCTTCAAAGTAAGGGGCAGTCTCCGTACCAGAACGGGCACCAGCCCCTTTAGACCCACGACACGCAGTCTTCCCGTGGCCAGAGCCTAGCCCGCACCCTACCCTCTTCTTCCTCTTTCTACTCAGGTCAGCCGTCTTAACGTCTTGCAAATTCATCCCTTTTGTGCCCCTTTAAGAAAGTTCACCTCTTCAATAGACCTCAGCCCCTTTAGCCCTTCCAGGGTGGCCTTTACTACGTTCATAGGATTTCTAGAACCATAGCACTTGGTTAATATATTCCTTACCCCTGCCAGCTCCAGCACTGCCCGTGCCGCTGCCCCTGCCTTAATCCCAGTACCAGGGGCTGCTGGCCTCATGTATATCCTGCTGGCCCTGTAACGCCCCCAAACCTCGTGGGGTATGGTATCTCCCTTAAGGAGGACGTTCGCCATGCTCTTCCTGGCATCCTTAGAGGCCTTAGTCACGGCACTGGGCACCTCCCTGGCCTTGCCAAAGCCAAAGCCTACCTGGCCTTGCCCGTCCCCTGCCACCACAAGGGCGCTGAAACTCAGGCTCTTCCCACCCTTGGTCACCGCAGTGCAACGATTAATGGCCACTACGGTATCTTCTATTGCGGCCCTTCCTCGTACTGCTTCCTCTGCCAACGAATGCCTCCTAAAAATCTAAGAGTTTAAAGGTTCGAGAGTTTAAAGTTCAATAAGGTTCAAGGGTTTAAAAGTTCAATTTGGCCTGTCTGACTGCCTCGGCCAGCGTCTTTATCCTTCCGTGAAATTTATACCCCCCCCTGTCAAAGACCACCTTCCCTATCCCCAACTTCTTTGCCACCTCGGCTATCTTCTGACCTACCAGTTCTGCAGCCTTCTTGTTCCCTCCGTAAGGGAACCGGCCCTTTATATCAGTAGAAAGGGTAGAGACTGAGGCCAGGGTCTTCCCCTGGGTATCGTCTATGAGCTGACAATAAATATTATTAAGGCTCCTGTAGACCGATAGTCTGGGGCGGTCCTTAGTACCGGAAACCTTCTGCCGCACCCGTAGATGTCGGGTGCGCCTCTTCCGCCATTTCTCTCTCTGCAGGTCCATCTTATGTAGCCGCTCCACCGGCGAAGGCCTTACCAGCCTTCTTCCTTACCACCTCGCCCTTATATCTAATGCCTTTTCCTTTGTAAGGCTCCACTTTCCTGATTGACCTTACTACGGCGGCAAACTGCCCTACCAACTGCTTGTCCACACCCTTTATAGTAAAGCGTGCCGGGTTAGTGGGCTGGGCTATCTCTACCTTTAGCCCCTGCGGAATCGCCAAGTGGACGGGGTTTATGTACCCCACCGCAAGGACAAGGTCTTTACCCTGTAGTTTGACGTTGTAGCCAAGCCCCTGAATCTCCATTTCCCTGGAGAAGCCCTTAGTCACCCCCTCCACTGCATTGAAGGCCAGGGTGCGACTCAAACCCAGCAGGGCCTTCTGTCTCGGTTCCTCGTCGGCCACCTTTGCACGTAGTAGCCTGTTAGCCTGGTCAAACTCAAACCTCACGGAGGGATGGAATCTTTGAGCCATCTCCCCTAATGGCCCCTTTATCTTAAGGGTCTCACTCTCTATCTTCAGGTCTACCGTCTTAGGGACGGCGACAGGTAACTTTCCAATCCTGGACATTTCTCCCCTTACCAGACCTTACACAAAAATTCACCACCAACGCCTGCCTTCTTGCATTCCTTGCCGCTCAGGATACCCTTATTGGTGGAATAGACGGCAACACCTATCCCCCCCAATACGGGCTTCATCTCTTCTGCCTTCTTATATATCCTTCTCCCGGGCTTGCTCCCCCTGGAGAGGCCATTGATAACCGCCTCTTTTTGTGGTCCATACTTGAGATACACCTTGAGGACCCCCTGCTTCTTGTCCTCAATCTCTTTGTATCCCCTTATGAAGCCCTCCCTTTCCAGCAGATTCACAATCTCTTTCTTTACGTTAGAGCGGGGGATTTCCACGCTTTCTCTCTGCCGCATAATGGCATTTCTGATACGTGTGAGCATATCGGCGATAGTATCGGTCATAGAACTCCTCCTACCAACTGGCCTTCTTTACCCCTGGGATTTCTCCCTTTGAGGCGAGGTTCCTGAAACATATCCGGCATATCTGGAACTTCCTGTAATACGCCCTGGGCCGCCCGCAGAGTTTACAACGGTTGCGATGACGGGTACTAAACTTAGGGGGCTTGTTGGCCTTCTCTATCCATGCCTTTGTTGCCATATCCGTTACTCTCCGAAAGGTGCTCCTAAAAGACGGAGGAGTTCCTTAGACTCCTCCTTACTCTTTCCAGAAGTTACTATGGTAATGTCCATGCCCTGGGTGAACTCTATGTCCTCAATATTAACCTCAGGGAAGATGATCTGTTCGCTTAGCCCCAGGGTATAATTACCCCTCTCGTCAAAACTCCTAGGGGAGATCCCCCTGAAGTCCCTTAGCCTGGGGAGGGCGACGTTAAAGAGCCTGTCCAGGAACTCGTACATCCTCCGTCCCCTCAGCGTAACCTTACATCCTATTAGATTACCTTCTCTCAGGTTAAACCCTGCCACCGACTTCTTGGCCTTGGTAGCCACGGGCCGCTGTCCTGTAATAAGGCCAAGGTGTTTCTGTGCATCCTCCAGTATCTTCCTATTTTCTATTGCCTTGCCCACCCCCATGTTTACCACCACCTTCACCAACCTGGACACTGCCATGGGGTTCTTATGTCTGAATTTCTCTTTAAGTTCAGGAAGCACTTTATTTTTATAAAGTTCCAATAACCTAGCCATGCCTTATTTCTCCGTAGTGGCCGTAATGGCAGAACCACATCTGGCACATACCCGGGTTTTCGTGCCATTCGCGCCCAATTTCCTACGGGTCATTACGCCTTTACCGTATTTTTTGCAACTCTTGTTTGGGCAGACTACTAGTACCTTTGAGACGGCGACGGACGCCTCCTTCTGTATCCTACCGCCCTGGGGGTTCTTTGGGCTGGGGCGGACGTGCTTCCAGATATAATTAATCCCCTCCACTAATATACGCCCCTTTTGGGGCATTACCGCCAGCACCTTTCCCGTCTTCCCGCGGTCGTCACCTGCCAGCACTTCTACTATATCGTTTCTTACTATGTGCATATTAAACCACCTCTGGTGCCAGGGACAAAATTTTGGTAAAGTTCTTCTGCCTGAGTTCCCTTGCCACTGCCCCAAAGACTCTGGTACCCCTGGGGTTGCCGTCGTCATCAATCAAGACCACGGCATTCTTATCAAACCTCACGTAAGAGCCGTCTTCTCTGGACACATCATGTTTGGTCCTTACTATCACGCCTTTTACTACTTCTCCCTTTTTCACCTCTCCCCCCGGGATGGCCTTCTTTACCGCAGCGACGATGACGTCTCCCACAGAGGCATATCTCCTGGAAGTGCCTCCCAACACCTTTATACACATCACCTTTTTGGCGCCGCTATTGTCCGCCACATCCAGTCTGGTAAACTCCATAATCATCCTAAGCGGCCTCCCCCAGGATGCGTACCAGTCGCCAGCGTTTAGTCTTGCTTATGGGCCTGGTCTCCGTTATTTCTACCTTGTCCCCTACCCTGGCCTTCTTCTCCTCATCGTGGGCCTTATAGACGGTAACCCTCTTCACGTACTTCCCGTAAACGGGATGTCTTACCAGCTTCTCCACCTTAACGCTTATGGTCTTGTCCATCTTGTCGCTGGAGACAACACCCACAATCCGTTTCCTCTGGCTTCTTTTCTCCATCTCTACTTAGTCTTCTCTTTATTGGGTTCTTTATGGATCCCCAGTTCCATTTCCCTGAGGATAGTCTTCACCCTGGCTATTTCCCTTCTGGTCTTCCCGTACTGGGCAGAGTTTTTTAATTCCCCTGCCTGCCACTGGACCCTGAGGTTCAAGAGTTCCCTCTTGAAACCCTCCAGTTCCTGAAGGAGCTCTTC
>MHYW01000109.1 GCA_001828545.1 Planctomycetes bacterium RIFCSPHIGHO2_12_FULL_52_36 | reverse complement strand
CACCTTTTCGTTGGGTTTGTTACTGAAGACGTCCAGGGACAGGAGCAAGGCATTGCCGACGTTGGTCCCGTAGGGGACAAACCTGGTGTAGCTCTCGTTTATGAGGGAGAGCGTCCTCAGGAATATGCGTTCGTAGTCCTGGGTGAGGTAGGGCAGGAGGGAGAAGGCCTTCCCGGCAAAGACCACAACGCCCAGACGGTCCTCCTTGAGTTCACCCACGAGGGTGCTAATCTCCGCCTTTGCCCTTTGCAGGCGGTTAGGCTTGACGTCCTCAGCCAGCATACTCAGGGAGACGTCCAGGGCGAAGACTATCTCCAGTCCCTCTTTTTCGTACTGCTCCTCCTGGGTCAGCCATTGAGGCCCCAGGAGTACCAGTGCCAGTCCTGCCAGGGCTGTGCTTATAAAGAGCCCCCTGATGACGTTTTGAGGTATCCCTGGGAACCTGCCCGCTTTCAACAGGAGTTCCAGCCGCCCAAAGCCCTTCATCCACAGCCTCTTCCTCCAGAGGCTGAAGAGGTAGAGGAGGAAGACCGCAAGGCTTAGAAGCCCCACCATCCAGAGATATTCTTCGTGAAGGAAGACTAACATCTTGTTACCTCTTACTAGTCCCTGGCCCCTGACCCCTGGCCCCTAGCTTCATAGCTACCACCGCAGTTTCTGTTCACCGCTATACTTGTATCGGTTTCCCCAGGGCATGAGCTTAAGGGCCTGTACCCTCTCCTCCCGCTCCTCTTTTTCAGGGCTGAAGAGGGTGGAGAATTGTTGCTGTCCCAGCCGCATCCTCTCCAGGTTCTTCTTGGCCTGGAAGTCGTTAGGGTCTATCTCTAAGGCCCTTGCATAGCCCTGGGCGGCGTTGACAAAGTCCAACTCCTGGGCCATGAGGTTGGCCTCGTTGTATAGCGCCCTGGCCTTTAACAGAGGGTCGTGGGTGCGAGAGGCATTCTTGAAATGTCCCTGGGCTACCTTGTTATCTCCCAGGAAGGTATTGACTACTCCCAGATTGTACTCATGCAGGGCCACCTCCCTGGATGCCCTGGGTAGTAGAGAGGTACTTGCCCTCTCCAGCTTCTTCTGGGCCAGATGGTACCGCCCCATCTGGACGTCCTCTTCCGCCGCATTGGTGAGGAGGTAACGACTTCGGAAGCCTAACCCGTAAACTACGAGGCTTATCGCAATTAATCCCACTACGCCTTTTGTTATGTTCGTTAGATTCATTTTATGGCCCATGTACCACGCTGGGTACATGGTAAACTTTGCTGTGATTGTATTGTGAGTTGCAAATTTAAAATTTTCAATTTACATTTTACAATTACGCTTATATTCCACTAGGGTATCCTGACCCATACGTTCTCCACCACGACCATGCCTAAAAGAGAGACCAGCCCCAGCAGGGCGGGGTAAAAGTAGAGGTCTTTCTTTCTGGTAGTCTTTTCCAGAAAGAGCTTGTCCCTCTCTATGGCATCTACCTCCCTGTACAGCCCCTCCACCTCGCCGTATATGGTATCGGGAGAGAGGCTTGTCCAGATAGCCCGGGCATCTAATGCCTCGTATTGTCTCTTGAGTCCTTCTGTCCCTTCTACCTTGAGGTATCTCCCCCCTGTGGCGGCCACCCCGTTACGCAGGTCGGCTATCCTCCCGGCGGCCTGCTCTGGTTCTACGCCTGTCTCCGCCGAGGGTTCCACGGCCACTACGTATACCCTGATACCCAGGCGGCTGGCCAGCTTCAGGGGTTTGGTGGGGTCTATGCCGACGTTATATATGCCGTCGGTGAAGAGCACTATTACACGGTTCTTCTTGATGCCCAGCCTCTTGGCCAGTCTGAGGGCATAGTCCCCCAGTTGCGGGGTTTTAAGACTATCTCTGATTTTATTAATCTCAAACTCCTTGCCCATGTCTCCTTCTACGAGTGCCATAATAGAGGTAAAGAGCCCCTCCCCGATGGCCGTCTGGAAACCTGCCTGGGAGGCCTGTATCCTGTCCAGGGAGTTCTCCAGCAGGGTGTACTCCCTGGTGGGTAACACCACCAGGGCGGCATCCGTACCGAAGATGGTTATGCCCGTAAGGTCATTAGGGCGTCTCTTGATAAAGTCCTTTATCACACCCTTGACCATCTCAAGTGCATGGCCTGTCATACTGAAGGAGGTATCTACGGCCAGTATCATCTCCAGGCCCTGGGTGGTAAGCTCCGTTTCCTGGAGTTCAGATTGCGGGTGACATAACCCCAGGGTGATGAAGGCAACCGCCATGAACCAGAAGAACCCCGGAAGCCTGACTAGCAATGCCTTAAACGGCGTTAGCCGTGGCAGCGCCCTTATGCTGGAATATCCCAGGTAACTCCTGCCGCTAAAGACCTTCAGGAGGAGATACAAGAAGGGTATAAGTAATAGTAACCAGGGGTTACCAAGGGTCACTTTAACACCTCAATCTGTTTGAAGAGCCCTTCTATGCCGTTAAATACCTCTTCCAGTCTGTTTTTCTCCAGACGCCCCCCAAAAATCATCCTGTCCAGGGTGTTGAGGACCTCTCCGGCGCCCGGGGACAACTCCCTGGGTAAGACTTCAAGGAGTTGGACGGTGGAGAGAGAGAGGGAACGTTCCCTGGGGAGCCCGGCAAGAGAGCCGAGGTAATACCTGAGGGCCTTATCCAGTCCCTCTATGTCTTGCCCCATCCCTTCAGGGTTATCACTGGCCCGTATAGCCGAGAGGAGGGAGCTTAACTGGGCCCGGGCTATCTCGGGGGTCTCTACGGGCCTTTCCTGGATAGGGAAGAGGCTGTCTTTAACCCTCTGAAGCCCTACCTGACCGAAGAGGAAGAGGAGCATGGTAACCCCAAGGAGTATTGGCACGTACCCGTAGGCATAGAGTTCCGCCCTGCGGTAAGAGATTGGACCCTTTACGCCCTCCAGCGGGACGTCCACCGTCTTTAGTAGCTTATTGATGATTATGGGTATCGGAGGGGTCCTTACCTCTTTGGTCTCTATGGTCCCCTTTTTGGTCTGGCCCGGTTTGTAGTAGTAAAGAGAAAGCTCTGGTATCTCGTACTTCTTTTCCCCTCCCAACTCGTATATGGAGAGGGCGTAATCTAAGGTGGTCTTTTGGAGGTGGGGGGTCTGGGTCTTCCGATAGCTTGTACTTAAGAGGGTAAATGGCTCAAAGCTGGGCCTTTCAAGGTTTTTCAGGACCACTTCCGTATCTTTTTCGTGGAGGATGGTGAGGTTGTAATGGATTATATCTCCTGTCTCTACGACGTCCCTATCTACGTGGGCCTGGGCTATTATGGGGACCTTTCTGACCACCACCGGTGAGGAACTGGCCTTTCCCGTCCTCTTTTCCACCTCATCTACGTAGGAGATGGCGAAGGAGGGCACTATGTATTCCCCTTCTTTTGCCCCCTCGGGCAGGGAAAGGAGGTACTGCACGATGCGGAAGTCCCGCTCGTTCTCAAATATCTGCCGCTCCCCTACCGTAACCTTCTCCACCTTGAATGGGGACATATCCGTCTTTTCCAGGTCTTCTAAGGCCACGTTTATGCCCAGTCGCCAGATGACCTGGACGGTGAGGAGCAGGGTCTTGTCTGTGACTAACCTCTGGGTGCTGGGGTAGACCCATATCTCCACGGGCCTCTCGGTAGTGGGCACCTCTACGGCCGGTTTCTCCAGGCCAGGGGCGCTGGGGCCGTATTGTCCAAAACTCTCCGTAGGAAACAGGAGACAGGATGCAAATAATAGGGAACAGGCTACAGGTAACAGGTAACAGGCAAAATCTCTTTTCTCTCTTCCCGGTCCCCTGTCCCCTGTCTCCCTCATCTCCTCGCCCTCCTGCGCCTTGCCCTCTGCTCAAAAAAGTTGGAGAGTTTTTCTGCCCAGGCCGCTGTCCCCTCGTGGGTGCCGATAGTCAGGTAGTCCAGCCCAAGCCGTATAAAGAGTTCTACGGGGAAGAGGTCTCTCTGGAGAGGGGAGGCCAGGTCCAGGAAGGCCAGTTCACGGCTCTCCAGGTCTCTCACCGTAAGAAACCCCCTTAAGGGGGGTACGGTGGTCTCCCTCTCATCCCTGACGAGGATGGGGATTAGCTCATGCCTCTTGGAGAGGGCCGTAAGGGAGGGTTCATAGTTCCCCACGGCCAGGAAGTCCGACAGGATGAAGGCCAGGGAGGGTGGGAGGGCAAGCCCGCCGAGGTAAGAAAAGGCGCTGTCCAGGTCGGTGAGGGGGCTCCTGGAGGGTTCTGTCTTTAATAGCTCTATCACCTTAAGGGAATGCCGTTGGCCTAATTTGGGCGGGATGTACCTCTCTACACTATCAGTAAAGGTTACGAAGCCCACAGGGTTCCCTGTCTCTCCCACAGCCGTTACCAGGAGATCCAGTACCTCAAATAGTACGTCCTCCTTTACGGCGCCAGAGCCAAATTTCTTGGAACCGCTCTTGTCAATGAGGAAAAGTACGGGGGTCCTCCGGTCAGGGAGTCTGACCCTGACGTGGAGCCGTCTGGTCCTGAGGGAGGTCTTCCAGTCTATGGAGCGGAGGTCGTCCCCGGCCTGGTATTCCCTTATCTCCTCCAGCTCCAACCCACGGCTGGCCCTGACGGAACTAGAAAATACCCCCTCAAAGAGGTTGGTCACAAGCCTCCTCAGATGTAGTCGTATCTTTTTTCGGCTGTCCGTTTGTAGACTATCAACCATTGGTAGTAGTTGTAGGGGTTGGTTTAAAACCCGCCCCTACTTCAATCTAATATAGGCACCGTATCCAGTACGGAGTTAATGACCTCATCGGGCTCTATCCCTCTGGCCTCGGCCTCATGGGTGAGTATTATCCTGTGTCGGAGGACCGGATAGGCCATCTTCTTGACGTGTTCCGGCATTACTATGTCCGCCCCCTGGAGGAAGGCATAGGCCCTCGCGGCCTTGGCCAGGGCAATACTGGCCCTGGGAGAGGCCCCGTAGGCCACTAACCCTTTTATGTAACCGTTTGTCTCTTCCGGCCTGGTGGCCCGTACTATACGTGTGGAGTACCGCAGTATGGGAGATTCCTCCCGGAGGGGATAGCTGTCCACAATCGTGTGTCTCAGGGTGAGGAGTTCCCTGGGGGTGAATGCCCTCTTCAACCTGGGCTCCTCGTCCAATACCTGCCTCTCCGTAATGCTCCTCTCCTCTGTATAAGAGGGGTAAGTAATCCTTAACTTGAGCATGAACCTGTCCACCTCAGCCTCAGGGAGTAGGTAGGTCCCTGTCACCTCAATAGGGTTCTGGGTGGCCAGCACCAGGAAGAGTTTCTCAAGGGGGTAGGTGGTCCTGCCTATGGTCACCTGCCGCTCCTGCATCGCCTCAAGCAGGGCACTCTGCACCTTGGCAGGGGCGCGGTTTATCTCATCTGCGAGGAGGAGGTTGGTAAAGACAGGCCCCTTGTGGATAGTGGTCTTCATAGAGCCTGGCTCCAGCATCTCAAAGCCGATGATGTCCCCGGGGACGAGGTCTGGAGTGAACTGAATGCGGTGGAATTCGGCATCAATGACCCTGGCCAGGGTCTTCACAGTCATGGTTTTACCCAGGCCGGGGTAGCCCTCCAGGAGGATGTGCCCATCCGAGAGTAACCCCACCAGGATGCCCTCAATAAGCTCGTGCTGGCCTACGATGACCTTCTCCACCTCGGCCTTGAGGGCCTGAATCTTGTCCTTTACCGTTGTCTTCGTCAAGACAGTCTTGTAAGGTCATCCGCCTAAGGCGGACTGTGCCTCTAAAGTCAAACGGTGCCCCAAAAGTTCTTCCCAGAACAAAGGTTATTATA
>MHYW01000108.1:2129-6584 GCA_001828545.1 Planctomycetes bacterium RIFCSPHIGHO2_12_FULL_52_36 | reverse complement strand
AATCAGTCTACTGTAGGGGCGAACGGCCGTTCGCCCCTACGACTGAACCTTCGGTTACCGTTTTTCAGGTATCCCGCCTCAGGCGGGTCAGCTATCAGGAATTCAGCAATCAGCTATCAGCAAGTCGTCAGACCTGCCTCGGGCACGGCTGACTACTGACTCAACACCTCTTTATATAACACATCTTTCAGGGAAGTAAATGGCTGGATTCAATGGGTTGCTACAGGATTAAACAAGTAGATTAGAAAAGATATCTCGGAGAAACGACTTTAATTACGCCCCGTCCTTCCTAAGCGATGCAGATGCCAAATAGGCCTACTCAACATAGTCGCCGGGTAATGTTTCCGCCCCTTTAATCATCTTGCGGCCGATACCCGTGGCATCCTGCTTGGATACCTTTACCTTGTTGTACTGTGCCATATAATTTTCTGCATCTGCCCTCATTCCCCTTTCCTCATAAATCTTAGCTACGTTGTAATAGGCGTCTGCATAGGTTCTATTCTGTTCTATTACCTTCTGATACTCCCTGAGGGCATCTTCCAGTCTGCCTCTCATGTAGTATATGGTAGCCACGTTAAAGCGGGAGTGCACGTGGTTGGGGTCTAGCTCCAGGGCCCTTTCGCTCTCCCGAAGGGCCTCTTCTATCATCCCCTTTTTCCCGTAGATTACCCCAATGAGATAGTGCGGTTCTGCCAGGTCAGGGTCTGTCTTCAAGGCTTGTTGGAATTGAGACAGGGCCTCCTCTAACATCCCCTGGGCATAATAAAGGAGCCCGAGGTTAACCCGCCCCTGGGCGTAATCCGGGTTCGCCCCCAGGGCCTTTTCGTAAACTTTAATGGCCTCCTCATACCTCTCTAGACTCTGCAGGGCCAGGGCCAGGTTGAAAAAGGCCTTATCATAAGAGGGCTTGAGCTCTATGCAACGCTCATAGTAAGGTATGGCCCTCTCCGGCAGGTTCAGGTCCTGATTGGCCACCCCCAGGTTATAGTAGACGTTAAAATTATAGGGGTCCAGATTCAAGGCCTTTTTGTATTCCTCTATGGCCTCTTCTATGTTAATCCTCTTGTGGAAGTAAAGACCGAGTTTCAGGTGGGCAGTAGGGTTGTTAGGCTCCCTCTCTACTGCCAGTCTGCAGATGGTATATTCATCCTGAGGTGCGCCAATTCTCTTAAAGGTCTCAGTAAGCTTTTCATGGGCCATGGTATACTGGGGGTTAATGGCTATCACCTTCTTAAAGGCATCTGCGGCCTCTTCCAGCATCCCCTTCTCCATGTAAGCTATCCCGAGCTGGTAAGAGGCCTCTGCGTAATAACGACTTAGAGAGAGGGCCTTTTTGTAGAGTTCAATAGCCTCATCCAGCATACCTTTTTTGTATAGGGCCATACCCAGGGACATGCAGCCTTCTGCATTCTCAGGGTCAGTCGCCATAGCCCTTTGCATGGCCTCAATGAAGTCATCGGGCTGGCTGGGGTTATGCTTCACGGCGTTCTTAAACTCTATTATTACCTGGTCGTGCCTCCCCCTCTGGCCGTAGATTAATCCCATGCCCGTATGGGCATCTGCATAATTAGGATTAAGCTCTACCGCCTTTTTATACTCCTGCAGGGCCTCATCCAGAAGCCCCTGCCCATTGTAAGCAAGCCCCAGATAATAATGGGCCTCTGGCTTCTTTGGGTCTGTTTCTATGGTCCGCTTGTATTGACTTTTTGCCTCCTCTACGAGTCCCCTTTTTGCGTAGGCAAGGCCCAGGGCAAGGTGGGCCTCTGCGTCCGTGGCCCCTTCTCCCGCCGCCATCTTAAGCTCTAAAATGGCCTCGTCCAGCATGCCTAACTGTGAATACGCCAGGCCGAGGTTTTTATGGCAGCCCTTCAATTCTGGATTTAATTCCAGGGCCTTTTTACACCTTGCTACGGTCTCCTCTGGGTTCCCCAGCTTAAGATGGGCCAGGCCCATAGTATTGAGGGCCTCTGGATAGTTTGGCCTGAGCTTCAGGGCCTGCTGGCATTGAGTTATTGCCTCTTCATGTTTTCCCTGCAGGTTAAGGATTACGGCCAGTTTTTGATAGGCCTCTGCCAGACCGGCATCCACCCTCATGGCCTGGTGATATTCGTATACGGATTTATCCAGGTCTCCTAACTGTAGATAAACGTCTCCACAGCGGAGGTGAACCTCTGCAAATTCCGGGTAGAGGTCCAGGGCCTTTTTGTACCCCTCTATGGCCTCTGGATACATCCCCTTTTGGGCGTAGGCATTGCCAAGGTTTAAGAAGGCCTCAGGGTCAAAGGGGTTTTTCTCCGTTAATGCCTTGTATTTTTTTGTTGATTCGTCAGGGCTTATTGGCTGTTCACTCGCCAGACCACTATTAGCTCCAAATGAAACGCACAAGACCAGGATGATTAACCAGTATCGCACTTGCTTTTACTCCTCTTCTATCTACATCGGGCGGATAGGCCCTACCACTACCTAGAAAAAAGGAGCTGTGCAGGAATGACCCTACACAGCTCCTTTGAAAAACCATACATCACTGAGAAGAACTACCTGGGCAACTCTTCGTTAGTGACCATGACCTGTGTGTTTGTCGTCCTTGGTCGGCTCGTGTTCGTGAGCTGCCTTACCTTCTGCACCATGGGACTCGTGCCCATGCTCGTGGATCATGTGCTTACCAGCCTGCATACCAAGTTCGGCCAGCTTCTTCTCTATGTACTCCACTTCCTCAGCCGGGGCATGGTGTGTATCCAGCCAGCCTGGTTCTGGACAGAGGTCGAAGATGGTCTTTCCGGGGTACTCCCTGACAATCTTCCACCCGGTAAGCTGGTCAAGCCATTCTCCATGCTTCCAGTAGTCCTCAGGAACCCATGTGATTCCTACCTTCTTCTCCAGGGCGGCCAATCTCCTGGCCCTTGAGGCCTGGGTCTTGATATCCACCAGCCACCTGTCCATACCGAACGAGCCATCGCTATAGGTGGCGTCGTTCCAGGAGCCGTGGAATATGCCCTTGAAGATGTAGGTCTGGAAGTAACCAACGCTCTCAAAGCAGAGTCGCTCTACGTTGGAGCAGTTGGACATCCTGAACTCACCGGATTCACCAGTGCCACCACCAAACTCATTACCCTGGTAGGCACCAATCTTAAGACTCCAGACGTGCTGACCGGACCAGTCGGGGGCCAGGTCTTTGGGCATGGGGTCTAAGACGCCGTCTCTGTAAAGGTCTTCAGCTATCTTGAAGGTCTCACGATACTTCAAGGAGGCATCCTTTACAGACTCGTCGCAGGCCTGGAGGAGTTCCCTCGCAAACCTTGGGGAGTGGCAGTCGTCACAAACAGCCACCCATGCATCCCTCTTTTCCTTCCAGAGAGGTGCACCCCTGTCGCACATGGACATGCCCATACTGGTGTACACGGTGCACATCCTCTGAACGTTGTGATGCCCACCACGCATGTGGCAATAGGCGCAGGTAGGACCAGTGTAGTCGGCGTCGGCAAGCTTCTTCTCCCAATCAAAGAGCTTGGGGTCCCACTTGCCTGTCTGATACACTACGCCATGGATGGAGATATCATAAGCCTCCCAGTCCCTGTGGTCCTTACCCCAGTGGCAGGTCTTGCACTGCTCACTCTTACGGGCTGTCCTGGGGTCAAAGCGATGTCTGGCATGACAGGTAGAACAACGCTCTTCTGAACTGGTATGGCAGAATACGCAGCCAGCGGTATCTCCCGGGGGTCTCTCAATACTCCATGCACACTCTACCTGAGCAAAACTGGCGCAGGAGCCGTGAGAACCAATACCACCCTGGGAGGACTCATTGTACTGCTGGGCATGACAATCTTCGGTGCCGCAGGTCTTGGAACTGGGCATGTGAAGCTTCTGGTGGTCAGAACCGTGACAGGTAGGACACCCCACGGCGGCAGGCTCTACCTTTGCATGCCTGCTCTTCCTCCAGTCCCTTACTATCCCCGGGGTCATTACTTCATGGCAACCAAGACATTGTTCGTTGCGGAAAATACCCTTTATGGGGTTCGGTGGACGGAGTTCATCCCTGTTGTACATACCATCAGGGATATAATAACGATAGGCAGGTAAGGTCCTGTAGAACTTCCCGTACTTACCTGGCCAAGGTGGCCCGTCTTTTGGGGGACCCATGTACTTGGCGGCTAGACCAGAGAAGAATATCTTTCCAGAATTATCTGGATCTCCGGGCATACCGTAGACTTCATGGGGCACCCAGTGGGTAATAATTTCTACCGCATAGACGTCGTTGTTGATGCCACCGTCGAAGGAATAAACGAAGAACAAGCTTACTACTAGACCTAAGATGAATAGTACCTTCAACGATCTAGGCATGTAAGAAAACCTCCTCCTTTCTATAAAAGATCTTCCCTCCATAGATCCTTTTAACTTTGACACTCCTCCTCTTTTCACTTCTACTTCCCACCTCCTTTCTCCTTTCAGCTACTAACA
>MHYW01000108.1:0-2117 GCA_001828545.1 Planctomycetes bacterium RIFCSPHIGHO2_12_FULL_52_36 | reverse complement strand
TTGACACTCCTCCTCTTTTCACTTCTACTTCCCACCTCCTTTCTCCTTTCAGCTACTAACATCTACTGACATCTGTCCATTACATGGAAAAAGGGATTATATTATTATTTATTTAATTGTCAATAGAAAAATATGGTATCCACCAACTGCGTTTAGTAGATACTTTAAGGAGACAAAATATCCTGGTGAAAAAGGCCCAAAAGGGGTTCTAAGGCCGTGAGGGTGGTCCGCCTCAGGCGGATACGGTCTTCTTTTGGGATATGAGGGATTACCGCCAGGACGGGGACCCCGGAGAGCCTTTCTATCTCTTTCTTATTGGAATCTAATAGCCCTATAACCTGCCGTCCATCGGGGGAGTTCAGCACTATCCCGGCAATCTTAAGGCGCCGCCTCCTGGCCGCCTCAATGGTTAGGAGGGTATGGTTTATGGTCCCCAGAGAGGTATTTGCTACTACAATAAGGGGTAAGGACATCTTTTTGGCTATATCGGCCAGGAATAGCTTCCCGTCAATGGGCACCAGTAATCCCCCAATCCCCTCCACCACAAGAAACCGGTGTCTGGCCCTTAGCGTCTTAAAGGCCCCCCATATATTCGTTAATTCTATATGGTCTCCCTCTCTCAGGGAGGCCACACTTGGGGCGGCGGGGGTAGAGAGGCATATAGGATTAATCATTTCATAGGGGTCATCGGTGGCTGATGCCTCCATCAGGAGTCTGGCATCCTCAGATACCCACTTACCGTTTAGCCGTTTCGCCCCTGTGGCAATGGGCTTCATGACACCCACGTCCAGACCCCTTGCCTTTAAGAGGTGCACAAGTCCCACGGCCACCACGGTCTTCCCAACCCCAGTATCTGTGCCGGTGACGAAGACGCCCTTTGTCATAATCCGCGACCTCTGCAAAAGTCACCCTAACATCACGTGTCATTCTGAGCGAAGCGAAGAATCTAGTCTTTTAGGAGATTCTTCGGTCGCTTCGCTCCCTCAGAATGACAAGTGAGCGGGATTTTTCAGAGTTCTCAATCCTTCTACTTTATCCTCTTTGCCATACCTGCGATGAGGAAGTAGACGGCCTCAGCCTGTCTGGCCACCAGCTGGTTGACAAGCCCTGCAATATCCATGAACTGCCTGCCCAGAGGGTCGGCAGGGATTATGCCCAGTCCTCCCTCGTTGGATACCATAATAACGTCATGGGAGACGTCCTTTGAGGCGTGGCATAGCCTTTCTATCTCTTCCAGGATGTAAGGCTCTTTGGCCTCTTTCTGGTCTTCGTCCAGCAGGAGGTTGGTTACGTAGAGGGTCAGGCAGTCAAGGAGCACCAGGTCAGTGCTCCCCTCCAGTTCCAGTATCCTCTTATCTGCGTGGGTGGGAGACTCTATAGTCTTCCAGGAGGCGGGGCGGATCTGTCTGTGTCTCTTCACCCTCTCGGCCATCTCTGCGTCCTGGACCCTGGCAGTGGCGAGATAGGTAACCCTCTTATAGCCCCTTGCCAGGTTGACGGCGAAGGCAGATTTACCGCTCCTGGCACCGCCCAGGACTAATAGTAGCTTGGCCACGACTCTCCTCAGACTACAAAATAGTAGCCGCAACCTTTAGGTTGCGTTGTCTCTCGCCCGCCTGAGGCGGGCGGCTACGGTTTTGGAACGGCGTATTGTCATGCCTTAGGCAGATTCGCCGTGGCGAACAATATGCCCCTACCCCATCAAATAACAAAAAATAGAAACAGGAATACCAATTCTGAGACCTCGTTCGTCATACCAAGGGTGTCTCCGGTTACTCCCCCTATACGACTTCTAGTGTAAGATGTCAAAAGTAATACTGCGGCACATACCACGGCAAGCATCACCATACCCCTAGTCCCATAAAATGTACCTACGAGGAAGAGTGGCAGGACAGAGGCCGCCAGGCAATGTCTCGCCCCCGTATGGGCTACTAATCCTGAGGCCGTCCCCATCCCCTCCCTGGCGTAAGGGGCTATAGACGCCGCAAGGGTCTGTGCCCACCTGCCCACTACCACCATGGTCAGCAAGACGACTCCACTCTTAAGTACCTCCTTATGGAGTCCAGCGACTGTGTCGCTAGTATAGTCCATTGACATAGTCAATGGACTCCATAAAC
>MHYW01000107.1 GCA_001828545.1 Planctomycetes bacterium RIFCSPHIGHO2_12_FULL_52_36 | reverse complement strand
TTTTCCCTCTCTTTCTTACTGGAGGTCTAATCAGCTCTAGCTTTATCGCCTCATTAAGCTTTTGACTAGCCTTTTGTTCTACTTTCACTTGTAACCCCTCCTCTCTCCTCAAGCGGATAAGCTAAACAGCAGTACACCCCTCACCCCCTCCAAGGACGGCCGTCTTCTTCCTCTTTACCACCAATAATTCCTGTGCCTTGTCAGGGTCAAGGGGGGCGGAGTCTATGACCCTCTCCTCACCGTTGAGCTTAATGATGACCCTTGCACTGGGGAGTGTCCTGGCCTTACTGGAGCGGACCACCAGCCCTGCCACAAGGCAGAGGTTTTCCTCCGTCAGGTCACCCCTTGCGAGGCACAACGGGCCTGTCATATCTGTGAGCATAAGGAGGGCGTCCCCCGGGCGGGCATAGTGTTCTATCTGCTGGTTCTCTTCCTCGTCTCTCCCTACCACGGCCTTGGTGTTGTCGTCCAGGCGGTAGTGTCGGCCTACCTTTAAGAGGTGGATGTCATTAAGCTCGCACTCCATATTGTGATTAAATAGCTCCTTTATGCGGTGGGCAAACATTGGGTCTGTCAGGAGACAGCCCCCGGCAGGGCATGGATAGTCCTTTAGCTCAAATACGTCTGCCAGTTGTATCTGCCCCTTTCTCCCACGGCCCTTGAAGTCCAGTAGTTTTTGTCTATCTACAAGCCCTAATTTCTCCGGGAGGGTGGGGGGCATGTGCCTGGCGCAGAGGGGTCTCAGTATCAGGCCCTCCAGCCCGGCCTCTCTCTCTATAACCCTCATGGCCTCACGTCGCTGACTCATGGGCCGCTGACCCAGCACCTCTCCCGTAACTATAAAATCAGCCCCTATCTCGCGCATGAACTCCCCGGCCATCCTGAACATATTAATGCGGCAATCTATGCAGGGGTTCATGTTCTTCCCGTAGCCGTACTTGGGTCTCTTGACTAGCTTGAGGAAGCTGTCCGTGATGTTCAGCATCTTTACTGGTATCCCCAGGGCCTCCGAGACCTTTTTGGCCTCGGACTTGCAACTCCCCCCGCGGTTACAGCAGCAGAATACGGTAGTGAAGTTCAGGGCCACCATCTCTACGCCCAGGGACTTCATCAGGTGTACGGCCAGTGTACTGTCCAGACCGCCTGAGAGCAGGGCTACTGCCTTTGTCATAGTATCTCCACCCTGGTCGGCGCCTTTACCAGATTCTTGAATCGCTCGGCATCTGCCTTAGTGCCTACGATGGAGCCATAATGTATGGGTACGGCCACCTTTGGCTTCATCCTGTTCACGGCCTCGGCCGCCTCCTCCGCCGTCATGACGTAGGTCCCGCTGATTGGCACCAGGGCCACGTCTATGTCCTTCAGGGACTCCATCTCTGGTATGTAATCCGTGTCCCCGGCATGATAGACCCTCTTCCCGTTCATGTTTACAACGTACCCCACCCAGCCACTGGCCCTGGGGTGGAATTTCTTGTTGGTATTGTAGGCAGGGACGGCCTGTATAGTAATCCCATGGACAGTAACAGAATCCCCTGCCTTAATGGTCTTTGTCTCACCCTTATACTTGGCCGTTACGTCTGCGGTGCCAATCACTACGGTATCTTTCTTCCTTATCCTGGCCACGTCTTCCGGGGAGCAATGGTCATAGTGCTCATGGGTGATGAGGACTATATCCGCAGACTCCCCACCCTTTAGCTGAAAGGGGTCTATGTAGATTACCTTATCCCCCTTAATCTTCGTCGTATCGTGGCCCAGCCAGGTAACAGTAATACCGTCTAAATTCAACATTTAATCCTCCATCTTATAGGCGTTATGATACCAGAAACCTCGGAAATTTAAAGGGAGAAAACCGGTAAAGGTGTGGAGTGTATGGACATGGGGTGCCTATGTCTATATACAATACAACTCCCAAAGAGATTACCTTTGACAAATCTACTTTTTACTTGTTAGACTTACGGAGGTCTCTGAAAAACCCGACGAACCTGTCATTCTGAGGGAGTGAAACGACCTAAGAATCTCTTAAAAGCCAGATTCTTCGCTTCGCTCAGAATGACGCAGAGGTCTATTACGATGAAAGAAGGGGTTAGAGATTGACCATCAGGAGTCCTATTGCTATTGGTTTCTATCCTGCCACTGCCGGGGTCTGCGGGTCGGCCCTGGAGAGGTATCTGCGGAAGGCCTCCGCAATCCCCGCCCGGAGGGAGAAGATAGTGGCCGGCATAGTGCCCCATGCAGGCTGGGTATATTCAGGGCATACGGCGGCCACAGTTTATTACAATATAAACAGACTTTCTCAGCCGGAGACTTTTATCCTCATCGGCTCCGTCCATGTATCAGGTGTTGACAAACCTGCCATCATGCCCGAGGGTTCGTGGGAGACGCCCCTGGGAGAGATAGATATAAACTCCACCCTGGCAAGCCGCCTCCTTAAAGAATGTCCAGACCTTCTTACGGAGAAGTTGGAGTGCCACCTCATGGAGCACTCTATAGAGGTGCAGGTGCCCTTTATCCAGCACCTCTTCCCAGAGGCAGATATAATCCCAATCATGGTCCCGCCCACTAAGGAGGCCCCCCTCCTGGGGAGTAAACTTGCCGAGCTATTAAAAAATGAAGAGGTGATGGTAGTAGGCACCAGTGACCTCACCCATTATGGCCTGAACTACGGCACCCAGGACATGGGTACGGGAAAGAAGGCACTGACCTGGGTGAAGGAGGTTAATGACAAGCGTATCATAGACCTCTGCCTGACTATGAATGCCGAGGGGATAGTCCCGGAGGCCGCCAAGAACCTGAACTCCTGTGGGCCTGGCGCCCTGTCGGCAACTGTGGCCTATGCCAGGGCACTGGGGATTAGTAGTGGGGAACTTCTCCACTATACTACCAGTTACGACGTAGAGCCAACGGGCGAACCTGTCAATTTTGTGGGGTATGCAGGGATAGTGTTTTAAGGTAACAGGGGACAGGCAACAGGTAACAGGAAAAATCTTTTTACCTGTGTCCTGTATCCTGTTCCCTGTAACCTTCTACTATCCTATCTTCCTCTCAGTCCCTGCCAGTAGGCGACGGATGTTCTCCTTGTGCCTCAAGATTACCAGCACGGCAATAATAAAACTGAATAAGGTCAGGTATAGCCCCTGTCCAAAGGGTTCGTTGTATAAGGTCACCATTATCACGCAAAAACTCACAGCCCCCATAATTGAACCCAGGGAGACGTAGCGCGTAATTAATACAGTAACGCCCCATGCAGCAAACGCTATAAGTAGGGCCTTGGGTGCCAGCCATATGAATACCCCAAAGCTGGTGGCCGCCGCCTTGCCACCCTGGAACCTGAGATAGACAGGAAAGACGTGCCCCAGGATTGCCCCCAGACCGCAAAGGATAGCCAGGTCTGCAGCGCCGACGGACAACGGGGGATGGACGGTTCCCCCGCCATATATTGAGGCCAGATACACTGGCATGAACCCCTTCAGCATATCCATGAGAAAGACCACTGAGCCATAACGCCACCCCATGGCCCTGGCCACGTTGGTGGCCCCGACGTTGCCACTGCCGTACCGTGTGATGTCTATACCACCTGCCCACCTGGCCACCAGGTAGGCGAAGGGGATGCTCCCCACCAGATAAGAACCCAGAAAGGCTAGTATATACATATGGTAGCAGGCAGTAGGTAGTAGGCAGTAAGCAGAAATCCAGACGCCAAAATCTCCTTTCCCCCCTTTATTAAAGGGGGCTAGGGGGGGGATTTGATATTTGAGCTTTGACATTTTGACTTTATTTGGTATTTGGGCCTTGGAATTTGGCATTTAAATCCTGCCTACCCCTTACTTTCCTGATTCCTTCTAAGCCCGTATGGGTCTATACCCATTACTCCAAGCACCCACCACCACCACCTGTGAAAGGTACGTCCTGGGTGCCGGGAGTGGCCCTGCCACCCCCTGGCCATCTCCTTCCAGGTGTGGCTTCCGCCCATGTAGTCCCTGAGAAAGCGGAGTCTGTCCCTCTGTGTGATAGGTCGTAGGGGCGTATTGTTCGCCACGGCGAATCTGCCTAAGGCACGACGATACGCCCCTACAATCATAAACTTTTCCACAGACCTGTCCAGCCTCAGCAGGTTCTTAATCCTTTGGTTCAGGGAGAGGGACTCATGGAGACTAGACTTATCCAGGTCTATGATGTAAGCCTTAAATGGGGCTTTTCTGGCGATTAATATGTTCTTTAGATGCAAGTCGTTATGATATAGCCCGGCCTCATGCATGGCCCTTACGGACAGGGCAACGGCCCTTATGATTTCCCCCTTGTGTCGGGAGTAACCCTGCCACATTGAAACCCTCCCCCTTGATGGGGGAGGGAAGGGTGGGGGTGAGTCCCCCTCCCCCTTCCCCCTCCCACTAGGGGAGGGGGATTCATCTGGTCGGGAATGGCCCTGCCTCTTGTGTCGCTGTACGTCTAAAGTAGATTCAGAGGACGCAAGGAGTTCCAGGAGGTCTATAGTCTCCGGTAACTCCCTGGAAAAGACCTCTGCCCTGTAAAAAGGTCCGGTCAGGGGTGGCCCTGCCGCCTCAAGCCTTATTCCCAGTATTTCTGCCGTAGGGACGCCCCTTTCCAGGGCCTTATTGGCGTTTATCAATTCCCGTACTGGGCGACCTACGCCCCAGAGCAAATCACCCGTTGCCTTTCCCCACAAACCCCCATGCCTCACCCTCCTTATGATGGCCGTACCGCCCCCCTCCAGTGGTATGCGAGGATACTCCCCCCGCCCTCTGACAGTCCTTAGATTTGGGATTGCGGATTTCGGATTGCGGAATTCCGCACTCCGCACTATATCCCCATACCCTTCCTTAAAGATAAATATCTTTCCCCCCTCCTTCTCTACGCCAAAATGCCTGGGTAGGGCAAGACCGTTCAGCATGAAAGAATTTTACCAGCTATTGAGGGATTGTCAAAGCATGGTTGATGAAGGCCTTTTCAATCTCTTCCTGAGTTAATAGTTTCTAATTTTCCTATTGGCTCTGTTATAGGGATGTAAGTTAGACTACGGGCTATAGACTTTGGACTACAGACTTTTTTTAGTCTATAGTCTATGGTCCATTTTTGGGGTTTGTTGACATGCCATGCGGATAAGTGTAAGATTTTCATATCTTCATGAGACCTCTACAAAAATCTCTACGACGGTTATGAATGGTCCTTTTGAGGTCTCTGGTGGTAGGAAATAATATGGCAAGGGCTACACGGAGGGAGTTTCTGAGGGCGGTGGGGGCTGGGCTGGTTTCAGTTGTAGGGGCATCCGCCTCAGGCGGACACGTGCCCCTACAGGATGAATCTACCGCCTGGGCTGGCACTTCCTCCAAATCCAAACTGGTTATCGCCAGGCACGAGAAGTTTTTGGGGGGTGATGGGAAGGTGAACGGGGGGCTGATTGGCAAGGCCCTGGACGATGGGTTAATGAGGCTTAGCGGGATAAAATCCCCTGATAAGGCATGGGCCAGCTTATTCAAACCCGATGACGTGGTGGGTCTGAAACTCAACTGCCTGGCAAAGAGGGCATTTTCTCCCCACGTGGAACTGGTGGAGTCCATTATACGTGGCCTCAAACTGGCAGGTGTAAGAGAGGGGAATATCATTATCTTTGACAGGACGAGTAAGGAGCTTAAAGAGGCGGGTTTCACCATTAGTAAGGGTGGTGGGCTAAAGTGTTTTGGGACGGACGAACTGAGCGGGGGAGGTTACGAGAGCAGACCAGAGGTGGTGGGCCGGGTGGGGAGTTGTTTTAGCAGGGTTATATCCGGCCTATGCACGGCCATCGTAAACGTCCCGGTGCTCAAGGACCATGACCTGGCGGGGGTGTCTGTGGCCATGAAGAATTTCTATGGCGTAATCCATAATCCCAATAAGTATCACGACAATAACTGCGATCCCTACGTTGCCGAGTTGTACAGCCACCCTTACATAAGAGGGAAGGTGAGGTTAACGATTTGTGATGCCCTGGTGGCCCAGTGTAACGGTGGTCCTGCCTATAAGGCGCAATGGGCCTGGCCCTATAACGGGATACTCCTGGGGATAGACCCCGTAGCCATGGATAGGATTGGGGCAAATATTATTGAGGAAAAGCGAAAAGAAGCGGGGTTGCCTTCCCTTGAGCAGGCGGGGAGGAGGCCTAAATACATCCAGACGGCGGCCAGCCTGGGACTGGGCATTGACGACCCCTCTGCGATTCAAGTTATTGAGACGTAGTAGGGGCAACCCTCATGAGGCGGACAGTTGCCCAAGATAATAGGGCAGGTGCAAGACCTGCCCCTACTCCCTGGCCTCCCTGAATTGATACCAGAGTCTGTTGAATCGGCTCTCGTATATCATCTCGTAGAGGTCCATCCTGTCGGGGTAGAGTTCTTCACACCTCTGACGCACCTTAGCTTTCTCAATCTCAATGTCTATCTCAGGATAGTC
>MHYW01000106.1 GCA_001828545.1 Planctomycetes bacterium RIFCSPHIGHO2_12_FULL_52_36 | reverse complement strand
TAAGGAGTCTCTTCCATCCGTTCATCAATGCGTCTCGGGAGCCTGTGCGTTTGTATTCGGAGACGGTTGACCAGTAAAGGGCCTCCGGGGCGATGGGGCTCTTGGGATACTTTTCTACTACCCCGTTGAACCCTGAGAGGGCGGCCTGGAAGTCGCCCTTGTTAAAGGAGGCCTTGGCCTGGGCGAATTCTAACTGGGCTACTAACTCCTCGGGGGATGTAAAGCCTGTGAGGCTGTGGTGGACTGTCCCCTGGGCATCTAACACTACCAGGGTGGGCGTCCAGTGTACGTTGAACCTCTGGGGGAGTGTCTTGTTCTCTCCCACATTGCACTTAACGGGTACAAAGTGCTGGGAGATAAGACCACTTACCTTTGCCTCTGGATACGTCACGGTATCCATCCTCTGGCAGCCCCCTCACTGTGGGTGATAGAAGTCTACTAGGAGGAGTTTGCCCGTCTCTTGTGCCTTTTTCTGGGCAATCTCAAAATCCTTCTCCCAGGAGATGGCGGGGCCGCTCCCGGCTGTGGCTGACTGGGAGGAGTTTGCGATTAGAAAGTTTAGTAAAGCGGCGGCAAGGATAAGATTCTTCATGACCTGTACCTCCTAACTGAGATTCTTCGCTATGCTCAGAATGACACGAAGTGTTATTTCGGGGTTAGTGATTACACTGCCCGTGACCATGACCATGCCCATGTCCGTGCTCATGACCGTGTCCATGGCCGTGTCCGTGACCGTGACCATGTCCAGCAGAGCCGGTAGAGGCGGCGTGCATAGGTGTTATGACGTCCTTCTCTATCTCTTCTGCGGAGAGTTTTCCGTCCAGGATGGGTAGATAGACCTCTTCTTCCTTCCGGAAGTGGACGGCCAGTATCCCCTCTAATTTATTGGAGGCCTTCTGTATCTTCTTGACCTGTTGCTGGGCGGATTCCTTGTAGGCCTGGGCAATTTCTCCTTCCAGTTCGTGGATGTAGGCCTTGATGGCCTCGTGGTCCACTTCCATGGTCCTGGTGAACATGGGGTTTTTCATTACCTCCCCTACCTTGCGATAGAGGTATTTCTCCTCGGCCTCGGCATGGGGCAGGAGTTCCAGTTTGAGGAATTCTATGAAGTCCTGGAGTTGCATCCTCTCACGGGCGCTTAACCTGTCCAGGGCTTCTACCGCCTTCCAGTAGCCTTCCAGTCTCTGTTCCAGGTGTTTATGATGTTCCCTGATTTCTTCAGTGGGTCTTGCCATTTAATCCTCCATTGTCTCGTTCTAGTTTTTACTGCAACACACGCAGGCTAAAGCCTGCGGCTACCACTCATATCTGATTTTCCGTTGTCTCATTTTGGTCTTTACCACTATCTTCCTCTGTTGAGAGCCCGCCCGAGGCGGACGTAGTCTCCTGGGTGGTCATATTGGGGGTTTGCTTCTCCCCGCTTGCTACTTCGGTTTCGTCCCCCTCTGGCGGGCCAATCATGAAGTCTATCAACCTGGATAGTTCTCTGCGCATGTCCTGGCGGGAGACAATCATGTCCAGGAACCCATGCTCCAGGAGGAACTCTGCCGTCTGGAACCCCTCGGGCAGGGTCTTCTTGATGGTCTGTTCAATGACCCTCGGGCCAGCAAAACCTATGAGCGCCCCAGGCTCAGCGACGATAATGTCTCCCAGGGAGGCGTAACTGGCCATGACCCCGCCCATAGTGGGGTCTGTGAGCACGGAAATGAATATCCCGTTGGCCTCCCGCAGGCTGAAGAGGGCCGCGCTGGTCTTGGCCATCTGCATGAGGGAGAACATGCCCTCATGCATCCTGGCACCTCCCCCTGAACCTGAGATGATTACCAGGGGAAGTCTTCTCTCCCGGGCCAGGGCGGCCGCCCTGGTGATTTTCTCTCCTACTACGGAGCCCATACTGCCCATGATGAAATTAGAGTCTGTGGCGCCAAATACTATCTTTCTATTGTGGATGGTACCTGTACCTACCAGGGCGGCGTCTTTTAGACCCGTCCGTTTCTGTTCTGTCTGAACCCTTTCCTTGTAGCTTATCCTGTCCTTAAAATCGAGGGGGTCAGCGGGTTCCATGTCTGGCCAGAACTCTTGAAAACTCCCCTCATCCAGGGTTATCCGTATCCTCTCCCAGGCGGGGATGCGGAAGTGATAATCACATTCAGGGCAGACGTAGAAGCGTTCCACCATGGCCTTCCTGTAGATAAGGCCGCTACAGCCTTCACACTTTATCCAGAGTCCGTCAGGGATTACCCTCTTTTTCCTGTGGATTACCATTTAATGTCTACCCCCAACGGTGGCCGGGTCACTTCCGGCAAGGAAGTTTTCCTGTGCCAGATGGCGGAGGTCCCTAACTGCCTGTGCCGGGTCCTTCTTGCCGAAGATGCCTTTGGCGGCGGCCATGATGTTGGCCCCATGCCTTGCGGCAATGGGTACTGTCTCCTCGTTGATACCGCCGTCTACCATTATGTCTAGCTCGGGAGATAGAGACCTCAGGTGTCTGAGTTTAGGCATGACGCCCTCAATGAACTTCTGTCCTGCGAAGCCGGGGTTGACCGTCATCACCAGGAGGAGGTCTACCTCTCCCAGTCCGCCTAAGGCGGATTCTACCCTCTCAGCCTGGGTGGGGGGGTTAAGGCTTATGCCCACCCTGAAACCTGCCTCTCTTAACTGGGATATTACCCTTCTGGGTTCGTCTTTGGATTCTATATGGAACGTGAAGTAGTCCCCCTTTCCAGAGACCTGACGGAAGGGTTCAATAAACTTAGAAGGGTATTCCACCATGAGGTGGAGGTCCAGGGGTACCCTGGCTGCCTTCTTGATGCCTTCTACTACGAAGGGTCCCATAGTGAGGTTAGGTACGAAGTGTCCATCCATTATGTCCACGTGTATGAGGTCCACACCGCCCTCTTGCACCTTTTGTATCTCTCTCTCCAGGTGCAGTGGGTCAGCGGCCAGGATAGAGGCCCCTATCTTGATTTTTGGGTGAGGTCTTAGTTCTTTCAATTTTCTGGCAATTCTCTGGGAGAATTAGGTTTCAATCTCTGTCTTTGCGGTCTATCTGGACATTATGAGGTGGCAGGGCCACTCCCGATTAAAACCCGCCTCTTTTCTTCGTAGATTTGTTTGTTGGTAATGGCCGCAATACCAGGGAGTTCCCCGCCTTCCAGGAGCTTGAGGAAGGCACCACCACCCGTAGAGATGTATGAGATCCCAAAGGTGGCCCCTGCCCTGTGGAAGGCCACGTCCGTGTCTCCTCCTCCCACTATGGTCAGGGCATGAGAGTTAGTTACAGCCTCTACCATCGCATAGGTACCCCTGCTGAAGGCATCCATCTCAAAGGCCCCCATGGGCCCGTTCCATATTATTGTGCGGGCGTCGGAGAGGGCCTCCACAAAGAGTCTGGTGCTGGCAGGGCCAATATCAAGGGCGTACCAGTTGGGGGGTATCTCCTGGAAGGTAACTACCTTGGTCTCAGCCTTGGGGTCAAATTTCTCTGCCACCACGAAGTCCACCGGGAGGTAAAATTTTATCCCATTTTTCCTGGCCTTTTCCATTACAACTTTTACCCCTTCCAGCAGGCTGTCTTCTACCAGAGAGCGACCCACCTCATACCCCTGGGCCTTGAGGAAGGTAAATGCCATGGCCCCTCCAATAAGGATTTTATCCATCTTTTTGGAGAGGTTCTCTACAATCTTTATCTTGTCCGATACCTTTGCTCCCCCCAGTATGGCCACCACTGGCCGCAGTGGGTTGTTGACGGCCTTTTCAAAGTATTCCATTTCCTTCTTAATCAAGAAACCTACGGCGGCTACCGGGACAGAGTCGTTGATGCCCACCATAGAGGTATGGGAGCGATGGCAATTCCCGAAGGCCTCCTGGATAAAGACCTCGCAGAGGCCCGCCAGTTCCCTGGCAAACCCCTGGTCGTTCTTTTCCTCCTCCGGGTGGAATCTCAGGTTCTCAAGGAGTATTACGTCTCCCGGGTTCATCTTATCTACCAGCTTCTTTACCTTGGGGCCGATGCAGTCTTCTGCCAGGGGTACTTCCTTACCCAGGAGCCTTGAGAGCCTTTTTGCCACTGGGAGAAGGCTGAGACTGGGGACTATTTTCCCTTTTGGCCTCCCAAGGTGGGAAGCAAGGATTACCCTAGCCTTTTCATCCAGAAGGTAGTTAATGGTAGGTAATGTGGCACGTATGCGGGTATCATCGGTGATATTCCCCTCGGCATCAAGGGGTACGTTATAGTCTACTCGTACCATAACCCTCTTATTACGCACATCCAAGTCTTTAATGAAGAGTTTATCCATTCAGTCCCCTTTAAAGGCTGGCAAGCCTGAAGTGTGTGGTTTACCTCGTGGTTGCAGGGGCCTTCGTCCTCTCAAGATAGGCCTGTCTTTCTGTGACGGCGGCAAGTCCTGGTAGTTTATCCCCTTCCAGGAGCCTCAGGAATGCACCACCCCCAGTAGAGATATAAGAGACATTAAAGGTAGCCCCTGCCCTGTGGAAGGCCACAGCGGTATCTCCCCCAGCCACAATGGTAAGGGCGTGGGAGCTGGCAACGGCCTCCACCATGGCATAAGTGCCCCTGCTAAAGGTATCCATCTCAAAGGCCCCCATAGGCCCGTTCCAGACTATAGTCCGGGCATCCCCCAGGGCCTCCTTAAATAGCCTGGTAGTAGCCGGACCTATATCCAGGGCGCACCAGTTTGAAGGTATCTCTCGGAAGGGCACCACCTTCGTCTCTGCCTCTGGGCTGAATCTCTCTGCCACCACAAAGTCCACAGGCAAGTAAAACCTTAGCCCTGCCCTTTTTGCCTCTTGCATGACATTCTTTACCTCCTCAAGCATGGTGTCATCTACCAGGGATTGGCCGGTATTATACCCCTGGGCCTTCAGGAAGGTGTAGGCCACTGGCCCACCTATGATTATCTTATCCACCTTCATTAAGAGGTTTTTGATGACCTTTATCTTATCTGATATCTTTGCCCCACCCAGGAGGACCACCAGGGGGCAGAGGGGGTTGGTTATAGCTTTTTCAAAGTACTCCAGTTCCTTCTTTACAAGGAATCCAATGGCTGATGCCTGCACGAAACGGCTCACACCAACCATAGAGGCATGGGAGCGATGGCAATTCCCGAAGGCCTCCTGGATAAAGACCTCGCAGAGGCCCGCCAGTTCCCTGGCAAACCCCTGGTCGTTCTTTTCCTCCTCCGGGTGGAATCTCAGGTTCTCAAGGAGTATTACGTCTCCCGGGTTCATCTTGTCTACCAGCTTCTTTACCTTGGGGCCGATGCAGTCTTCTGCCAGGGGTACTTCCTTACCCAGCAGCCTGGAGAGCCTCTTAGCCACCGGGCGGAGGCTGAGGCCAGGGACTGCCTTCCCTTTGGGTCTCCCAAGATGGGAGGTTAGGATGACCCTGGCCCTCTCATCAAGGAGGAAGTTTATCGTAGGTAGGGTTGCCCTTATGCGGGAGTCATCCGTGATGTTGCCTTCGGCATCCAGGGGGACGTTATAATCTACCCTTACCATCACCCTTTTCCCCTTCACTTCAAGGTCTTTTATAAATAGTTTGTCCATATACACTCCCTATTAGGCTTTTGCCATCAATTCAATTAGTTCTACCATCCTCTGAGAGAACCCCCACTCGTTGTCGTACCAGCCCATTACCTTGACCAGGTTGTCCTGGATGGTATAGGTGGAGAGGGAATCAAAGATACAGGAATGGGAGTTACCGATGATGTCGGAGGAGACTATTGGCTCATCGCAGTATTCCAGGATACCCTTAAGGGTCCCCTGGGCGGCCTGTTTGAATGCCTGGTTAACCTCCTCCCTGGTGGTCTTTTTCTTAAGGAGCGCTACCAGGTCAGTGATGGAGCCGTCGGCTACAGGCACCCTCATGGCGATACCGTCCAGTTTGCCTTTTAGTTCTGGTATTACCTCCCCTATGGCCTTTGCGGCACCCGTGGTGGTGGGGATGATGTTGATGGCCGCACCCCTTGCCCTCCTGAGGTCTGAATGGACGAAGTCAGTTACCTTCTGGTCGTTGGTGTAGGCGTGGATGGTAGTCATAAGGCCCTTTTCTATCCCGAAATTTTCATGGAGTACCTTGGCCATGGGTGCAAGCGAGTTAGTGGTGCAAGAGGCATTGGAGAGGATTTTGTGCTCGGGTTTGAGGAAATGCTGGTTTACTCCCAGGACGATTGTTGCGTCTACTCCGTCTTTGGGAGGGGCAGAGAGGAGTACCTTCTTTGCGCCGGCCTGGAGGTGTTTTTCACAATCGGCCCTGGAGGTGAATATCCCGGTGGATTCTATGGCAACGTCCACGCCGAGGTCTTTCCAGGGGAGCCTGGCAGGGTCCTTTTCCTTCAAGAGTTTGATAGTCTTGCCGTTTACTACCAGGGCATCTCCTTTGGATTCTACGGTGCCCTGGAATTTACGATGCACCGAGTCGTACTTCAGAAGGAATGCCAGGGATTTGGCATCGGCAAGGTCATTTATGGCTACTACCTCTATATTTGGTCTCTTTGCTATGGCCCTAAAGGTTATTCTTCCTATCCTACCAAAGCCATTTATGCCTACTTTGATTGGCATGGGAACGGGTCCTCTCCTTTTTGTAGTCGGACGGTGCTATTGCTGAATTGGTTACTCGTTGACTCACAAAAAATGTAATTTTAACACCGAATGGGATTTTGTCAATCATTGATGTTTGAGTAGGGGCAGGGTTAACCCCTGCCCTACCTTACTTACTTATTACATTAAAACGTGCCAGTTGTAGGGGCGTATTGCAATACGCCCCTACGCCCTGTCCTGTCCTGCCCTGATCCGTATGAGGCGGATTGCCCTGGAAATGGGCAGGCCCTGTACCGTTCTGGTGCAGGGCAGGTGCAAGACCTGCCCCTACATTGTCCTTTACAAAGCAACAGGGGGCTGTTAAAATTCCTGAAAATTCCCCTCCTGCTAAAGGCATGGATGCTGATTATGAGCTGGATGTCTTCTATTTTTGCCTGCGGTACCACCACCTTGCCTCTTTTCCGTATAACGGCCTCTTTGTCCATAAGTCCACTTCAGATGGAAAGGGAGTAAAGTCCATGCACGTCTTACAGGTAATAAAAGAAAGGCGGAGTGTCAGACATTTCTTGAATAAACCTATCCCTAAGGAGATGATAGACCAGCTCATAGACTCTCTCATCTGGGCCCCAAGCGCCGGGAACCTGCAGAGCCGCCAGTTCTATTTTATTTATAATAAGGACGTAAAGGAACGGCTGGTGAAGGCCGCCTGGGGGCAGAGTTTTATCGCCGAGGCCCCTTTGGCAATAGTCTGCTGTGCCGACCTGAGGATAGGTACCCATTACGGTAGCCGTGGCAAGGAACTCTATGCCCTCCAGGACGTGGCCGCCAGCGTAGAGAACCTCCTCCTAGTGGCCCACGAAATTGGCCTCGCCACCGTCTGGGTAGGGGCCTTTGAGGAAGAGGGGGTTAACGAGGTACTCAACCTCCCAGGTCACCTCCGTCCCGTGGCCATCATCCCTGTAGGCTACCCCGACGAACACCCCTCGGCGCCCAGGAGGGTGTCCAGGGAGAAGGCCGTAATTTTTATAGAATAAAAACCTTTAGTCCTCAGTCTAGAACCCTGAAAAACCCTACAAGATGTCATTCTGAGGGAGTGAAACGACCGAAGAATCTCAGATTCTTCGCTTCCCCTTCGCTACGCTCAGGGCTTCGGCTCACTCAGAATGACACGAAGTAGTGCGGTAACTTTCGCAGAGGTCTCCAGTTATCAGTTGTCAAGACACTGACCACTGAAATCTGAAAATTTGACCAGGCCGGGCCAAGAAAGTATAAAAAAGTCCAAAAAGGCACAAAGACCGCCTGCTGTCCCTCCGTTTCACGCAGGACAGGCCTTTGTGGGCACCAGCGGTTTCATCTATCCCCACTGGGGAGGGGGGGTCTTTTATCCTGAAGGTCTGCCTCAGAGGAGGTGGCTGGAGTATTACGCCGAACGCTTTGATACGGTAGAACTCAACGTGACCTTTTACCGCCTGCCCACAGAGGGGGCCTTTCAGTCATGGTATAAGAGGACGCCTAAAAACTTCGCCTTTGCCCTGAAGGGGAGCAGGTTCATTACACATATAAAAAGGCTGAAGGATTGTCAGGAGCCACTGGAATTGTACTTTGAGAGGGCACGGCTATTAAAGGAAAAGCTTTCCGTAGTCCTGTGGCAACTACCTCCCAGGTATAAGAAAGATACACAGAGATTAAAGACCTTCATTGAATCTCTCAGGCCTTATACCACTTGCCGCCATGCCTTTGAGTTCAGGGACGCAAGCTGGATGGCGGAGGAGGTATATGAATTACTTGGGGAGGCAGATATGGCCCTTTGTGAGGCGGACTGGCCAGGGATGCCTCAATTCGCCCCAGGTGAATCAATAACCACCGGTTTTGTTTACCTCAGGCATCACGGCCCCGGGGGAGAATGGGGTCTCTACTCTGGACGCTACAGCAAGGCATTCCTCAGGGAGGAGGCGGAGAGGATAAAAGCCTTGCTAAAACAGGGTAGGAGCGTTTATATATATTTTAATAACGACGCCGAGGGTTGGGCGGTGAGGAACGCACTGGAGTTAAGGGAGATACTTAAGTAAGGGATAAGTACCTGCACATTTATTAGGAGACCTCAGGAAAAGTTTGTGTGGGCTCTAGTTTCCCCCTCCCTTAATGGGAGGGGGAAGGGGGAGGGTGGTACTCACCCCCACCCTTCCCTCCCCCATCCAGGGGGAGGGAATTTCGGTTGCAACTTTTGCAGGGTCTCATGAGGTGGAAATATGCAAGGGAGAGCGATACCGTTATTGGTTCTTTTGTCGGGGGCGGCCCTGTCACTCTGCCTCTGTCTCGGATGCACTTCCGAACAGTGGGTGAAAGAGTACGTAAAGGGCGAGACCACCGGATTACAAGAGACATTAGACAGATACACGGCCGACAGAGGGAAAAGGCAAGAGGAGTCAGAAAAGAAACAGATTGCACTGGAAGAAGAAATAACAGAGATGAGGGCATCTCTGGAGGCAATGGACAAAAAGCTTGCAGAATGGAATAACTTCATTGGAAGGCTTAAAGAAGAAGCGGAAAGGTCAAAGGAACCACTCTCCCCCAGAGTGGGAGAAGAAGAAATAAAAATAACCAGCCCGCAGTCTGAGATAGAAAAGAAGTTCGCAAAGTTGGAAGAGATAGAAACGGACCTAAACCGTCTGAAAGAACTAAAGACGCTGGACTACACCACCACTGAGAAGGAGATGACTAATTTAGCTAACCAGGTAAATGACGCCAAGAGGTTCTTTGACATGAATGTAAGTGCGATACTGAAAGCCCAGAGCCTCCTCAAGGAATTCATTATTGAGGAGGTAAGGACCTTGCGGCTGGAACGCCAGGAATATGCCAGAGAACTGGAGTCTATAAAGGGCAGGCTTCAGGCTATAGAGGGTGCTATGGGGAAGAAGGGTGCCTCTGACAATGAGCGCAGGCAGTAAACACCGTAGAGTAGGCAGTGTAGCGTGCAAATTCGTCTGTTACGTTACACTGCCTACTGGTTGTTCACTTATGGAGACATTAAAAGTGGCAGGGCCACTTTTTGTCACTAGGTGGGACTAGTGCCCCGATGGAGGTAGTTTCTAAAATCTCCTCCTTCGTTCTCCTCCTCCTCCTCCTCCTCCTCCGAAACCACCCCTCCTGCCGCCACCACCACCAGCACCGCCAGCACCGCCCCCCCTGCGCTCCTCGGCACGGGCCTCGTTTACGATGATAGTGCGGTCTCCCAGGCTCTGGCCGTTCAGCTTGGTTATGGCATCTTGCGCCTCCTGGTTACTGGACATCTCAACAAAACCGAATCCCCTGGGTTGTCCGGTATATCTGTCCGTAATTATATTCACGGACTCTACCTTCCCCACTGCACCAAAACAACTCTCTAGCATCTCACGAGTTACCGAACTTCCCAGATTCCCTACATAAAGTTTTTTTCCCATTGGCCTTTCCTTAATTTGTAAACCCTAGAGATAAAAAAGAACCCAACGGCCAGAGAAAGCCTTTGGGGTTGACCAAAACCTCAAAAGTATTCAGTGGTCTTGCAATATTTTACAATACTACAAGAAATACTACAAGAGATTTCGCAACAAAAATAAAAAAATATGTGGGGGGTATGTAGGGAATGGTTACAGTTCCGTCTCTTCTAAAGAAAGCTACCTGAAGAGGATAACCATTATGGCCACGCCCACGGCGACGGAGAGGATGGTCACCGTCAGTCCTACCTTCAGGAACTGGAAAAACCCTATATGGACCGTCTCCCTGGAGAGTTCCATCACAATCATGTTGGCCACAGAACCTACAATGGTCAGGTTCCCTGCAAAGGTGCTGGGCATGGCCAACACCAGCCACATGACCGAAGGTTCCGAGAACCTGTCCATCCACTGGCTGGCCAGGATGACGTAAGGGACGTTAGACACGAGGTTGGAGGCCAATACGGAGAACAGGCTAAAGCCTGCTATCTGGCTGGGGAGAGATTGTCCAAGAAGGGGTTCTATCTGCCCCTGTAGGGGCAGGGTTTACCCCTGCCCTATTTGCTTTGACAGGCATTTGGGCGACCGCAAGGGTCGCCCCTACGACTATAAAGAGACACCCGAAGAATAGTAAACGGGGCCAGTTAACCCTCTCCAGGGCACTAGAGGGTCTTACTCCTTAGAATACCAGGGCAGCCGTACCCCCAATAATAGAGACAAGGGGCAGGTTCCTTGAGAAGGTGAAACCCAGGAAGATGGCTATCAGGATTAAGCCGAGCCGGGTCATCAGGTCTCCGTCCAGAAAGGGCTCGGAGGGGGTCAGATGGTCCAGACCCTTTTTAGCCAGGTCCTTATGGAAAAAGAGATATATTACCGCTACGTTTAATATCAGTGCTATACAACCCACGGGCAACAGGTGTAAGCAATAATTCCAGTAACCCCAGCCTGAGAGCACCCCAATAATCATGTTTTGAGGGTTCCCTGTCAACGTAACCACACTGCCGATGTTGGAAGAAGTAGCCAGGGCAATAAGAAAAGGTACAGGATTAAGGCGGGTCTTACTCAGGGCAGAGAGGAGCAAGGGGGTAAAGAGGAGGCAGACGGTATCATTTATAAAAAGGGCGGAGAGTACGGCACTGGAGAGACTGACCATACACAGGAGGCCGGTGGCGCTGCGGGACCATCTCAGTAGGATATAAGCAAGATATTCAAAGAAATTGGCTGCCTTCAGGCAGGCCACAATTATCATCATCCCCAGTAGTAGCACGATGGTGTTAAGGTCTATGGCCCTGTACGCCTCCTCCAGGGTCATCACCCCAAGGCCCACCATGAGTACCGCCCCCAGGAGGGCCCCCGTGGGCCTATCCAACCACAGCCAGCTAATCCGCTGTGCGGAAATAATAAAGTAGGTAATGAGAAAGATAAGGAGGGCCTTTATCACCCTGAGGACCCCTCCCCGATGCCTGGTCCGCCTGAGGCGGATACCGCCTCCGGCCCCGGTCCTGGCCTGACCGGTTTTGTTGGGAGTGGCTCTGCCACCCCCCTTACCTCTTTTACCTTTGTGAGGAGAAATACCCCCGCCAGCGCCCTAAAGACCCCTGAGAGTAAAAAGAGAAACAGCAGCCTGTAGCCCATGAGGTGGGGGAGATGACTGGCCAGAAACCCTCCCAGGAGGGTACCAGCAAAGGCCGCTATGCCGTTTGTGGCACTGTAGTAGGACACACACCTGGTCCGCTTTTCGGGGATGGCGGACTCGTAAACGAAATTTACGGAACAGAGGTTAAACCCCCCCCCAGCCTATACCGCTGAGTATCTGGACAAAAAAGAGGTAACGGACGTCCTGGGAGAATACCCACAGGATGGGTAGAAAGGGTAAGATACAGGAACAAATCCTCAGTACCCTCAAGTTCCCAACCTTATCGGCGTACTTTCCCCAGAAGGGGCCGGAAAGGAGGGCAAACGTCTGTGCTACTGCCACCAGCACTGAATAAGTAAGATAGGAGAACCCAAGGTCCCTCAGCATGAATACGGAGAAAAAGGGACCGGACATCAAGACGGCAAAATGGATGACCGCCACAAAAGCCACGTAACGCCCGAAGTTGCCCTCCGGGGCCCGCCTCAGGAAGTCCCAAAAGGAGAAATAATGCTCCTCCTTAATCCTCAAAGGCGGCTCATAAATCAGGGTCATGAGGTAACCTGAGATTACCCTGGCTGACCCGGCCACCAGAAAGACTACGAAGAACCCGAAAAGGGCGGCCTCCTTTTTTGTCAGAAGTCCGCCTGAGGCGGATGTCTCCCTCCAGTTCAGGTAATAACCCGCCAGGAAGACGCTGAGGACGGAGACGAAGCCCAGTAACCTCTCCCGCCTCCCAAAATAACTCCCCCTTCTCCTCACAGGCACAAGGTCAGACAGCATAGACCCCCAGGCAGGTCCAGCAAAATGGGCAGAGACCATGCACCACACGTATCCGAGCGTTAGCAGTGGCAGGGCTACTCCTGGTGAAAGGAGCGTATTTGCCACTAAAAAGGGCATGAGGGCGATTGGTAGAAAGGATAGGGCATGGAGGAACACCGCAGGCACTATTAGCCGCCTCCTTGAGCCAACCCTCTCCACTAAATCCGCCGTCTTCAACTGGGATAGGGAGACAAAGAGCCTGGGCAGGGAGTTCAGTACGCCTATCTGGACGTTGCTGGCTCCCAGGGCCACGGCCAGGGGGTTTACGAAGTTGTCCATTATCCCCAGGGCTATGCCCGCAGGTGCCCCCTCCAGAAAGGCAAACCGCAGACTATCCTTTACTTTTTTCTTCAGTACGGCTATAGAGTCCATTTTTAAAAAACAAAACCCCCGGCCAGATTGAGCTATTTATATACTTGGGGTTGGAAAAACATAAGGGGGAAGTAGAGGGAGGTTAGCACTTATCCATGCCCTTGTCAAGAGTCCCTTCCATAGGGTATGTATTTGCTATAGAGATGGGTAACATCCGCCTTAGGTGGATTACCCACGTCCCTATACTCCACACTGCCCTACTAAAATTGTATTTGATAAAGATAATAAAAATGATATAGTAGATTTTTGAGTAGGGGCGACCCGCCGGGTCGCCCCTACCTCTGGAAGAGAACAATCCTCTTTGTCGGAAGTGGCCCTGCTATTTTCCAAACCTTAAAGAGGTTAAGTATATATGATTGAAATAAGGATTCATGGCCGCGGGGGACAAGGCATCGTCACCTCCGGTGAACTCATCGGTTTCGCCGCCTTTAGCGACGGTAAATATGCCCAGGCCTATCCCTCCTTTGGTTCAGAAAGGATGGGCTCACCTGTTACCACTTACGTAAGGATAGACGACCGCCCTATCCGCACGAGGACGCTCATCTATAACCCCGACTTTATAATAATCCAGGACTCCACCCTCCTGGCCACTGAACCTGTACTGGATGGGCTCAAACCAAAGGGCCTCGTACTGGTGAACACCAAAAAATCGGCCGATGCCCTGGGCTTAGACCTCAACTCCAGGGTATTGACCATCCCCGCGGCAGAACTGGCCATGGAGGCCCTGGGCCGCCCCATCGTGAACACTACTATCCTGGGTGCCTTCGCCGCCGCCTCAGGGGCAATCTCCCTTGAAGGCATACGCAGCGCCCTGGAGCACCGTTTTACAAAAGAACTGGCAGAAAAGAACCTGAAGGCTGCCACAAAGGGATACAACTTCGTAAAGGAGAAGAAGCAATGAAGGTCATTCTAGGCGGGCTTGCCCAACCGGCTACCAGCCTTGCCAATAATACAGGGACATGGCGTAACTACATACCCGTCTTTCTGCAGAAGACCTGTACGGGGTGTACGATATGTGCCATCGTCTGCCCCGAGGGCTGTGTCTACAGCGTAGAAAAAAAGAAGTTCACCTTTGATGCCAAGTACTGCAAGGGATGCGGGATGTGTGCGGCGGAGTGCCCCGTGGACGACATAGAGATGGTAATGGAGGAGAAGTAAATGGCCAGGACTTTTACGGAAGGCTCTAAGGCCGTTGCGGAGACCGTCAAACTCTGCCGGCCTAACGTCATTGCCGCTTACCCCATAACCCCTCAGACCCATATCTCTGAGGAACTCGCCCAGATGGTGGCCAATGGGGAACTAAAGGCAGAATACGTTACGGTGGAGAGCGAATTTGCCGCCGCCTCGGTAGTCCTTGGTGCAAGCGCTACTGGGGCCCGCACTTATACGGCCACCTCCTCCCAGGGACTCCTCCTCATGACGGAGGTGCTCTTTAACATATCCGGCATGAGACTGCCCGTGGTGATGACCTGCGCCAACCGTGCCGTCTCTTCCCCCATAAATATATGGAATGACCAGCAGGACTCTATCTCTGTCAGAGACGCCGGCTGGGTCCAGCTCTACGCAGAGGACATACAGGAGGCCAGCGACCTCCACCTGCAGGCCTTCCGCATCGCAGAACACCCGGAAGTGCTACTTCCCGTGATGGTCTGCATGGACGGCTTTATCCTCACCCATGCCTATGAACCAGTGGACCTGATAGAACAAAAAGAGGCCGATGCCTTCCTGCCTCCCTATCAACCCCAGTATTACCTGACCCCGAAGAACCCCATAACCTTTGGCGCCATGATGGGACCGGAGTCCTACATGGAGGCCCGTTGCCAGCTTGACCGTGCCCTGTGGGGCTCTGCCAGGATAGTGGAGGAGGTAGCTAAGGAATTCAAGAAACGCTTCGGGAGGTTCCAGGGTGCCCTCGTTGACACCTATTGTATTGAAGGCGCCGAGATAGTCCTTGTGGCTATGGGTTCAGTAATAAGTACAATCAAAGAGGCCATAGACCTCCTGAGGAAGGAGGGGGTCAAAGTAGGGCTACTCAAGGTAAGATGCTTCCGTCCCTTCCCAAGGGAGGCCATAAAAGAGGCCCTGGTAGGGGCAAGAGAGGTACTGGCAATAGATAGGGCCTTCTCTCCTGGTTCTGGAGGGGTGTTAGCTACCGAAATCCGTGCCGCCCTCCAGGACGTGAAAAAGGCCCCCGAGATAAAGGGCCACATTGTAGGCCTCGGAGGCAGGGAGATAAGTGTAGAGACCATAATAAACATCGTAAAAGATAGAAAGGCTGTTGGCAGAGAGGACCGTTTTGTGGACCTCAAAGAGGCCCTGTTAAAGTAGGGGCAACCCTAGCGGTTGCCCAAAATAGGGCAGGTGCAAGACCTGCCCCTACAAGTTATTGTAATTTTTGGAGAAACAACTATGGAAAAACATCTATTCCTTGCTGGCCACACGGCCTGTTATGGGTGCGGAGAGGCCCTGGGGGCAAGGCTGGTGGTGGACGCAGCAGGACCAAATATAATCACCACGGATGCCACGGGGTGCCTGGAGGTCTTCTCTTCCCGTTGGCCCCAATCGGCCTGGGCAGTACCTTTCATCCACTCCCTCTTTGAGAACTCGGCGGCAGTGGCCTCCGGAGTGGAGGCGGCCTTAAAGGCCATGGGACGCCAGGGGGAGGCCAAGGTCATTGCACAGGGGGGCGATGGAGGGACGGCAGACATCGGACTGCAGTGCCTGAGCGGGATGTTTGAGAGGGGGCACGACATCCTCTATGTCTGTTACGACAACGAGGCCTACATGAACACCGGCGTACAGAGGAGCGGCCTCACCCCTTATGATAGTGACACCCGCACCAGCCCGTCTGGCAAGGTCTCCTGGGGCAACCGATACCTCAAGAAGGATATGCCTGCCATAGCCGCCGCCCACGGGGTGCCCTATATCGCTACTGCCAGCGTAGCCTATCCCAAGGACGTCCAGTCCAAGGTCAAGAAGGCACTGAGCATCACCGGACCTAAATACGTCCAGGTGCATGTACCGTGCCCCCTGGGTTGGAAGAGCGACCCCGCCCTCACAATAAAAGTAGCCAAGCTGGCGGTGGAGACCGGACTTTATCCCATCTTTGAGATGGAAAATGGTGTAGTTACTAAGGTGAGAAAGATTCCCAGACCGGCCAAGCCTGTTACAGAATATCTAAAGCTCCAGGGCCGCTTCGCCCACCTCTTCAAGAAGGGCGGTGGAGAGGCGGAAGTCAAAAAGATACAGCAGATAGCCGATGAAAACATAAAGAAATACGGACTGCTGAGCGAGGCGGCAGAAAAGGTGGCCGTAGAGAAGGAATAGTACACCCGAAGGGTCATTCTGAGCGAAAAACCTTTTATCTTAAGCCAGATTCTTCGGCACCTTGCAATGATGTCTTTGGTACTTTACAGCATTCAGAAGGATTACTGCTGTCGGGTCTACCCACAAACTCATTAGTATAAGTGTAGACCACTAAACCTACAGCTATGGCCGTTATTACCCAGAGGGGGACTTCCTGGGTCCAGCGTCTATCAATAGACTCACTTGGGCAACAAGGCTTTTTCCTTCTGTAGGTAAAGTAGTAGGACACCCCAATAAGGGCGAAGGTAATTCCGATAAAGACGAGCCTGTACCTGGCTATGGGTGCAAAGAAGCTTGCCCCACTAACACCAATGGCTGCCAGTACCAGTGGCCCTATACAGCAAGAGGAGGCAAGGATGGCCGTTAGTATGCTTCCTCCAGCAAGAATTTTTTCCCTCATGACGCTCCACGCCTCTCTTTCAGGGATTTCAGAACCTCCAGTAGCATTTCTTTGGGAGGATAATGATACAGTGCCCCCTCATAGATATAAGTCCTACATGCATTTATACTGAAATTTTCCGTAGCCGTAGGGGCGACCGGCCGGTCGCCCCTACCTGCTTCCAGGTCTAGGCCATTAATCTTTATGGTTGGAGAACCTAGAAATTTGTAGTCCCGGGCCTTCTCAGGGCTGTCCACCAGGGTTACCTCTATTTCTGCTGAAAGACCCAACTCTTTCAATGCCTCCTTTATTCCCACTAAAGCCTCTTGGCAACTATGGCAAGACTCCGTATGGAGTAGCTGAACTTTCAGTCTTTTCATGGTTACTCTCTCCCGAATAAGTCAATAGCAGGAGGTGGAGGGCTCTAGTACGAGCCCTCTGCACCTCCAGTGTACGATGGCCTAGAGGGGGCTACCAATCCCTGCCCCTTTTAGTGCCTTGAGGCTTGGCCTAGAACCCGTACAGCACTCGGCTATCTTGCCATCTACCACAATGGTCGGAACACGGTCTATACCGTAGTTCTTAACCTTGTCCAGACACTCCTTGCTTTCGCACTGCTTGATAAGGTCATAGACCACTACCTCACAACTAGGACAGGCAAGCTCCCTGACCATCTTTATTGCTTGCCGGCAAAGCAGACAGCCGGCAGTAAAGACCTCTATCCTTCTTTTTGCAACCATTTCATTTGCCTCCTTTTTCTTCTACCCCTTGCGTTTCTTTCTATCTCTGGGCAAACAGCCACACGGACAAATAGTTAATCTCTTTTTAGTCTTCATTTCTTTCACCTCCTTTTTCTCTTACCCTTTGCCTCCCTTTCAATTTGCGGACACACAGCAAAGGAACATTCCTTCGCCTCTTCCGCTGAAATCCACCTGGAGAGAAGCGTCTTTAATTCCTTCCGCATCCCCTGCATCTCCTTAATATTGGCCTCTAAAGCCTGTATCTTTTTTGTAAAAAGCTGTCTGACAAGTTTACAGCAAGGCCCCAGCCCCTCCTTGCTATACTGGATAATCCCTTTAATTTCCGAAAGGGTCAAGCCCAGCCCCTGGGCCTTTCTAATGAATTTAAGCTTTTCTATGGTCTCCAGCCCGTATAAACGGTAATTACCCTCGGTTCTGACGGGAGGAGATAATAGCCCAATCTCCTCGTAATAACGCACCGTCTTCCTGGGAACGTGGCTCTCCCTGCTGACCTCACCAATCAAGTATCCTTTTCTTTCCATCCGCTTCTCCATACTGAGTATAAACATTCCAGTATACTGGAATGTCAAGGAGAAAATTTTAGTGTCTCTGTTTTTTTTATTGATGTAAGGGGGCTCTGCCCCCTTACCGCCCCCAAAACCAGGGATTAGGGAAAAAGAATGTAGGGACAGACCTTCAGGTCTATCCATCCCTTCTCCGCCTTAGGTGGACTCAGGGCAGGCCAGAACAGGGCGTAGGGGCGTATTGCAATACGCCCCTACAACTTGCCTGGCACGTATGACGTGCGAGATAATCCGCCTAAGGCGGATCACGCTACAAAGATTCCCTTTGTAAGTAAGGTCGGGCAGGGGCAAGCCCTGCCCCTACAACTTAAACCCTTAAACGCTTGGTTTTTTTGAGGGGGTGGTAAGGGGGAGACTTCCCCCTTACATAGTATCACCAATATCTATAGAGAATACAACTTATACATACATTTCGCTTGCAAGGCACTACAGCGTGGTATATCCTGAGTTTGTGCCTCAGACCTTTCGGTTCTCACCCAGACCAAATAATGCCCACCTCATCCATTGGAGGGAGTGGAATGAAGAGGCCTTCCAACAGGCCCAAAAGGAAGATAAACCCGTCTATCTGAGCCTCAGTGCCGTATGGTGCCACTGGTGCCACGTCTTTGACGAGACCACACTATCAGACCCCCAGGTCATAGAAACCCTCAACCGGGATTTCATCTGCATCAGGGTGGATGCAGATAAAAACCCGCACATCCAGGGCCGCTACCTGGCTGGAGGCTGGCCCACCAGCGCCTTCCTCACACCAAGGAGAGACATTATTGTTGCCGGGACTTATATGTACCCGGAGGACTTCAGGTCCCTTGCCAACCGGGTCTCGGAACATTACAGGCACAAAAAAGGCGAACTCTACGCAAGGATGGCCCGCTACAAGATAGAAAGGGGCATTGAAAGGGAGAGACAACGCCTGCCAAGAGAAGGGCTAACGGAAGAAATCCCCAGGGAGGTCTTCAACTCCATCAAGAAATCCTTTGACCCCGTCCATGGGGGTTTTGGCACGGAGCCAAAATTCCCACAACCAGAGGTAATTGAATTCCTGATAAAAGAATCCCTCTTTAATCCGCCTGCAGGGGAGACAAACGTCTTGGATGGATTGGAAATGGCCCAAAAGAGCCTTGACGGTATGATGAAGGGCGAACTATGGGATGCCGTAGAGAAGGGCTTCTTCCGCTACTGCACCAAGTCCAATTGGACAGTCCCCCATTACGAAAAGATGCTGGAGGGCAATGCCGGCCTGCTAAAGGACTACCTCCTGGGCTATCAAGCCACTGGGAACGAGGCGTACCGTGTTATAGCAGAAGGCATCCTCCATTACACAGGCACACGCCTCTATGCCCCTGACGGCGGCTTCTACGGCAGCCAGGATGCAGACGAGGAATACTACCGCCTGGACGTCCAGGAAAGGGGTAAGGCTATCCCCCCCGTGGTAGACGAATGCATACATACCAATTGGAACGGGCAGATAATCTCCCAGTACCTCCTGGCCCACCAATCCCTGGGCCATAAATCCGCCTCAGGCGGACTGGAAAAGGCCACCAGGACCCTGAATTTCTTGAAAGAGAGGGCCTACAAGAAAGGTCATGGGATGCGCCACTACACAGTCATTGGGGAAGGTGGCATGACCACTCCCGACAGAGGGCTGGGTGGCCTCCTGGCAGACCAGGTGTACACAGTGGAGGCCCTTCTGACCGCCTACCAGATTACCGCTAAGAGGGAGTACCTCCAATGGGCCACTGACCTGATAGACTACACAATCACTGTCCTTGGAGACAGGACCGGTGGAGGTTTTTTTGACGTCTCGGAAGAGGTCGCCTCTATTGAAGGCATCTCCTCCAGGGAAAAACCCTTCCTGGAGAACTCTGCGGCGGCGAGGGCACTAATCAGGCTATCCTACCTCACCGGTCAGGAGAGATATAAAAAAGAGGCATTAAACGCCCTGAGGGCCTTCCTGGACACCTACCAGGACTACTCCCTCCAGGCGGCCACCTTTGCCCTGGCCGTGAGGGAATATCTTGCATACCCCATCCGTATATTTATCGTGGGTAGGGAATCAGATGCTGACACCCTGGCCCTGCACCAAGAGGCCCTAAAGACGCCGTCTTCCGCCAGAGTCTCCCCACATGGGGAAGGTCTTGAGTCAGCCCTCACATGGAAGATAGTACGGGTGCTGGACCCTGCCACTGACCCCCTCAAAATCGGTCAACTCACCTTCCCCCAGCAAGAATCCGCCGTGGCCTACGTCTGCCGGGAAGGGACATGTTCCCCACCCCTGGCACATCCTGCTGACATAAGAAAATTTCTGATAGGGAAATGACACAAGACAGGGACCAGGGGACAGGGGGCAGGGACCAGGGGTAGCCGCAGGCTTTAGCCTGCGTTATACTTTTTCCCTAATCCCTGATCCCTAGCCCCTGACCCCTATCTCTGCCCCCGGCCTTATCCCTTGAATTTTACATATAGTAGCACTATAATTTTTTAGTAAGAAGAAGTGTGCCTTAAGTGAGGGTTTGATTAATCAAACCTATACAATCCACATTATTCACCTCAACTAGGGAAGTCCATGGCTTGGGAAGATAAAGATTACTATAGCATACTGGAAGTAGACCGTAATGCCTCCCATGAAGACATAAAGAAGGCCTATCGTAAGATGGCCCTCAAGTATCACCCCGACAGGAACCCGGGAAACAAGGAGGCAGAAGAATACTTCAAGAAGGCCGCCGAGGCCTATGAGGTGTTAGGCGACCCGGAGAAGAAACAGCGGTACGATACGTATGGGCGAGAGGGCCTCAAGGGGTACGACATCCATGGGTTCACCAACTTTGATGACATCTTTGAACACTTTAGCGACATCTTTGGTGGGAGTATCTTTGAAGAGTTCTTTGGCACCCGCACTCGCCGCAGGGCAGCACGCAAGGGGCCGAGTCTCAGGGTGGACATAGACATAGACCTCAGAGAAGTAGCCACCGGCGTAGAAAAGACCATAAACCTCAACCGCCGGGAGTATTGTGACGTATGCGGCGGTTCTGGTCTCAAGCCAGGCACCTCAGCCACAACCTGTTCTTATTGCCGGGGCAAGGGTGAGACCCAGCAGACACAGGGTTTTTTTACCTTCCGCAGTACCTGTCCTAAATGCGGCGGCCACGGCAAGGTGATTGAATCCCCTTGTTACAGGTGTAACGGCCAGGGGCGTATTGCAAAGAGGGCCCAGGTTGCCGTACAGGTACCCCCTGGAATAGAGGACGGTGTGAGACTCCGGGTGGCAGGCCAGGGAGAACCAGGTGAGAACGGGGCACCCAGGGGTGATTTGTATTGTGACATCCACGTAAGACCACATCCCCTCTTTCAAAGGGAAGGCAGTCACCTTATCTGCGAACTTCCCATAAGTCTTACCCAGGCCGCCCTAGGTTATGAACTGGATATGCCTACCCTGAAAGGGGCTACTGCTAAACTGAGGATACCCCGTGGGACCCAGAACGGTGACGTAATAACCCTCAAAGGAGAAGGTCTCCCGGCCATGCAGAGTTGGGGTAAGGGAGACCTGCTGGTAAGGATAGTAGTGGAGGTACCCACACGGCTTACCGCACGTCAAGAGGAACTGCTGAGGGAGTTTGCCGAGCTTGAAAACAAGAACCAGAACCCCAAGTGGAAGAATTTCTGGCAGAAGGTAAAGGAGTATTTTGGATAATGGTAGAGAAGGAAAAAACCCGTAGTAAGCAAAGCCAGGGCCCTGACCCTGAATCTGCCCCTTCGCGCGGAGAAGGGGAAGGGGAATCTAGCGGCAGTACCGCAGGCGAAAAAGAAAAATCCACCTCCTCCGGTGGACCAGAAGGCACGCGTTCTGCCCGGGGCAAACCCACTACCAATCAGGTACGGGGCGAGGCAGAAGAAGGTGCCACAGAGGCCGTCCCTTCACCTGAAGCAGGACTTCCCACAGAAAAGAGGGTGGAGCTTACTGAGGAGGAGTTTGCGGGACTGAAAAAGAAGGTGGAGGAGAGGGACGAGTATCTGGACGTCCTCCTGCGTACCAAGGCCGACTTCTCTAACTACCAAAAGAGGATGAAGCGGGAGTTAGAGTCTATGGCTCGCTACGCCACCCAGGACCTGGTCAAGGCCCTTATCCCCGCCATGGACCACCTCTCCAGGGCCATAAAGTCGGCAGGCAGTCATCCACCTCAGGCGGAAGGTGAAAGAGGGACTAACTCTGAGAGCCTAAGAAAATTTCTTGACGGCCTCCAACTCATCCAGAACGAGTTCCTCAAGGCGTTGGAAGGGGCGGGAGTAAAGAACGTTGAAGGCACGGTGGGACAACCTTTCAACCCGGAATTCCATGAGGCATTACTGGAGGAAGAAGATGCCCAATTGCCCCACCATACCGTCCTGGAGACGCTTGAACCTGGTTTTGTCCTCCACGACAGGGTGCTAAAACCAGCCAAGGTAAAAGTCTCCAAAAAACCTGCCCTTCACGAGGAAAAACCAGGTCAGGAAGCCCCGCCTGTTAAGGAGGAATCCCTTCCCGAGACAAAGCACGACTCGCCCTCAGGCGGATCAGAATGACGGATAGAGACCTCTGCAAAAGTGAAAGAAGTGACACCGCGGTGTCATTGCGAGCGAAGCGAAGCAATCTCATGCTTTTCTACTGTAACCACTTAGGAGATTGCTTCGGGACTAAAGTCCCTCGCAATGACAACTTCGCCAGTACTTTCTCAGAGGTCTCGGATAGTGTTGGTGCGAGTTTTTAGGGGGTCTTAGCCAGTACAAGAAGATACCTATCCTTTAGCCAGTCGCCTCTTTTTCCTCGTGGCTAAGACCGCTCTCCAACAGGCCAAGAGGGTGTGAATTTCCCAACCTTTTATCCAGTCTCTCCAGCTTGCCTTCCAGCCGGGTCGGCCAACCCTTCCAATACCTCTTGACGGTTATAACTATAAGGGCAAAGGTCAGGATTAAGAATAATATATAAAGCCAGTCCATCTGCTACTATCCTATTTGAAGTCAAAATATTATATACACTATCACGGCTGTGGGTCAAGCACCACCCTGTATACATTAGTACGCATCTTTTGGCTTGCAAAATATCTGAAAGATGGGTATATCTTGCGAAGAGATACTCTAAGAAATGGAAACCAGGCTGGCAAAGGTCTTTAGCTCGGGGGTAAATGGTATTGAATCCTACATCCTGGAGATAGAGGTCTGCGTCTCCAGGGGTTCTCTTCCCAACGTGGTCATGGTAGGGCTTCCCGACCAGGCAGTAAAGGAGAGTCGGGACAGGGTGAGGGCCGCTATGGTCAATAGCCAGTACCGCTTCCCTTACGACCACGTAACCATCAACCTGGCCCCAGCTCACCTCAAGAAGGAAGGCCCAGCCTTTGACCTACCGATGGCCATTGGTCTGCTCCTGGCAAGCGGGCAGAT